>NZ_MQTZ01000043.1 GCF_001939115.1 Leptolyngbya sp. 'hensonii'
ACTGAAGAAAGGGACACCCGCTTCTCCAGCGATCGCCTTGGCCAGCAGGGTTTTCCCAGTTCCTGGCGGCCCCACTAGCAGCACACCCTTGGGAATTTTGGCTCCTACAGCCGTAAATCGCTCTGGCTTCTTCAGGAACGTCACCACTTCCTGCAGTTCTTCCTTGGCTTCTTCGATCCCCGCCACATCCTCAAACATGACGCCAGTTTTGGCCTCCATCTGGAAGCGGGCTCGGGATTTGCCAAAGCTCATCGCCTGCCCGGGACCACCAGGAACATTGCCAGAACGCCGGAACAGGAAAAACAATCCAGTAATTAACAGAATGGGAAAAACCAGGTTACCCAACAGGCTCCAGATAGCACCATCATTACGAGGCGGATGGGAATCGAAACTGACATTGCCATTCCGCAGTCTGGAGATCAATTCGGGTGCATTTCCAGGCAGGTCTACCCGCAACCGTTGCATCCGATTATCAATTTCTGGGTCGGTCGCTTCCACGATCGCCGTGCGACCACCATCGTAGAAGTCAACGCTGAGGACACGCCCAGCATCCAGATACTCCAGAAAACGACCATAGGTCATTCGAGTACTGGCGGTATTTTTTGTCATTTCAGCGGGTGATGAGGAAAACGCACCCTGCCAGAGGAAAAAACCAATGACCAGGGCAGGTAGCATCCACAACAACACTGTTTTCCAGGACAGTTTCATAAGTTAGCGGCCTCTATCTGTATAAAAACGGAGCGCGGGGGTAATCTGTGCTTCTTATCGTGTACCCTGGTTACGGAACCCGACCAGGGTGTACACAAATTCTTGATTTCTGAGAAGTCAACTTAACTAAATTTAACTTAATTATAAGGGTCAGGGCAATTCGTGTACATGGTTTTGCCGGGATGCTAAAAACAAGTCATCCAGCATGATAATTGTTGTGACGTTATCCCAAGTCAGATCTTGTTCCCTTCTCCATGCTTTGTCAGAGACATTTTTATAGAATGCCTGTGGCGCAAGTATGGATAGGAATGACCCGATATACCCATATAGATGGGTGTCACACCCAGTTTTACTCCGAATTGGGGGTAGAGACGATGCCCCATTCAGCAAGCAGCGGTTCAACTCAGTGAAAACTGCCATCAGCGAGGTCAATCATTCCCAATGACTGCAAGACAGCCCTCATTTTCTTCTGGTAAGGTTCCCATTCTCAGTATTGATCTGGGTCGGACTTCCACGAAAACTTGTGTCAGTCGTGACCCGGAAGAGGTCGTTCTGATTCCGGCAAATGTGGCCCATCTGACGGTGGAGCAGGTTCGTCGGGGTGGGTTTGAATCCCGCCTGACGGATCCGTTGCTGGATATCTGGCTGGAGTACCAAGGCAAAGGGTACGCGATCGGCCAGTTGGCTGCAGACTTTGGGGCTAACTTAGGGGTGGGCCAATCCAAAGTTGAAGATGCTCTGATCAAAGCCTTTGCCTGTGTTGGCCACTTCGACCTGCAGGATGACATTGGAGTCGTCCTGGGGTTGCCTTACCATTCTCAGGAACAGTTCGATCGAGAAAAAGAATTGGTCATTGGTTTGCTGCGGTCTCCCCATGTGATGCACTATCGGGGCGAAACCGTAAGCATCAATATTCGGCAGGTCTGGGTGGTGCCGGAAGGCTACGGCAGCCTGATCTGGTGTGAAGCCCAACAAAAAGGTACAGCAGGGGCAGGCTTGATTGATTTATCTGTAGCTGTTGTAGACATCGGGCATCAAACCACAGACTTCATCATGGCCGATCGGTTCCGGTTTGCTCGAGGGGCTTCTAAGAGTGAACCCTTTGCCATGAACCAGTTTTATGATCAGGTGGCAGCCCAGATTAGGGGAGCGGACAGCCAATCGCTGCTCCTAATTGAAGCAGTGAACCGTCCGGAAGGAGAACGGTTTTTCCGGCCCCGAGGGGAATCGCGTCCCACCGATCTGGATGAAATTCTGCCCAGCCTGCGGAAGAGTTTTGCCCGCGAGTTATGTAGCCGTCTGGTCAATTGGTTGCCAGAGCGAACCACAGATGTCGTGGTCACAGGTGGCGGCGGTGAGTTTTTCTGGGAAGACTTACAGCTTCTCCTGAAAGAGGCCCACCTACAGGCTCACCTGGCCCAGCCCTGTCGGAAGGCCAATGCCCTAGGGCAATTTATTTATGGGCAAGTGCAGATGGCAGCAGCCAGCAGAGGATAATCCACAGCATAATAGGGCGAGTTAGGGCAGAATCAGATGGCAGCACCAACCAAAAAGACCAGTAGTAAATCCGTTACCTTCAGCCAGGATGCAGCTGATCAGACCCTTCTGGCAGCGATCGAAGAAGAGATCTCGGATGGGCATTTTGCCAGCTTTAGTGAATTGTGCAAGCAGGCCCTCCAGTATTTTCTCTTTGAGGAGGAGACTCCTGCTGCAACAGATCCGACTCAGGTAGGCCAGACCCTGGCTCAGCTACAAAGCCAGTTCACTGGCCTGGGGCAGCAGATGGAGCAGATGGAAGCTGAACTTAAGCAATCTCTCTCTAAACCTTCATCTGATTCAGTTTCAGATGAAGTATCCCATCTCACTCAGCAAATTAAGCAGATCGATACTCGCATCAGCCAGCAACTGACCCAACTGCAGCGACAATTGGATGATTTTGAGCCAGGAGCAGGCTCGGGGATCGATCCAAAGCAATTTCGCCAGTTGGAAAACCAGATCAGTTATTTGACGCAGCAGATCGATCAAATCGATGGCAGCACGAATCAATTGCTCTCTCAGGTGGAAAACCTGACTGGTCTTGAACCCCGTGGTGGAGTAGACGCGGGATCAGATTCCTTGAGCCAGATCGAGGATCTGGTAACAGACCTGATGCGAAAAGTGGAGCAGATGGAAGCCAAGACCGATCGCTTCCTGGGGCAGCTCCAACAGGCGCTGGCAGAACCAGAAGTGGAGGAGGAGGATACGGAGGAGATCTCGCCCGAAGCGGAACTCCTGGAGCAGGTGGAGGTTCGTCTGGCTGAGTTACTTGATCGGCTGGAGCGGACGGTAACTAGTCGTGAGGCAGGGGCAGTGCGGGCCGCCCGGCGATCGGGGGTGGAGGAACCGGAGGATCTGCAGGAGTCTCTCGTGGAACCGGAGAAATCAGAAGCGGCGGATCAGGATGCCGATCCGTTGTTGAGCCGGTTCAGCGCCCTGTTGGAGGATTTCTAGAGACGCGATTGATCGCGTCTTTACGGCAGGGGCGGATGGTGGAATATCAGGGTTTGCTGGCCGGGCGACGGCGGGGACGACGCTTGCCAGAGCGCTCGGCTTTATCCCGTTCGTAGGCGATGAGCTTGCCATAGTGTTCGTGCTTGTTCAGATTCATGGACAGGAAAATATGCCGACGGGGATTAGTAAATCCTTTGCGGGTAAAGAACTTGATAGCAGGAATATTCTTGGGATCGGTGTCCATCAACATGATTCGGACCCCATCTTCGATCATGCGCTCCACAATCTTATCGACCAGCTTATCCGCCACACCCCGACGTTGAAACTGGGGATTAACACCCAACCAGATGATGTAGCCATACATCCAGGAGGCTTTGCTGATCACCGTTCCCAGGATAAATCCGGCCATCTTGTCTTCTACTTCGGCAATCAGGCAATATTCTGGGTCTGTGTTGTAGAGACCAATGACTTCCCACTCATCCCAGATCCGATAGAGATAGGGGTATAAATCACTTCTGAAAAGTTCTTCCCCCAGATGGTAAACCGGAGCCAGGTCGTCAATTTCCATATCCCGGATATCAACAACAACGGGAGTCGGAGGGGTTTCATTGGATTCAGAGACGGTCATCGCTTCAGCTCTTTCGATAACGCTTCAAACAGGTCTTACATCATTCCATTTATTGGGACAAGGTTGAGACAAGGCTCTAATGACGAATGACCTATAACAGATGACCCATAACTAAACTAACCCATACCCAGGGTCTTTTTACTAAAAGCCTCCTGGTCCGGAAAGATTTCAAAAATCCGATCCATGCTGGTCAATTCAAATAACATTTTGACCTGATCACTCACCGAGCTCAGACATAGCCTTTTACCAGCAGATCGGACTGCTTTCAGAATGATGACTAAGGCTCCCAGACCGGAGCTGTCCATAAAGGTCACATCTTTAAGATCAATCAGGATGGTATCCGCCCCATCCTCTATAAAGGTATTGACTTCCTGACGAAGCTGGCTGGCTGCGATACCATCCAGAATTCCTGAGGGTTGGGCAATTCTGATAGTAGAACTCATGAACCCACAAACTACGCACTATCGACTGGAACTTCGTCCATACTACCGCCAATTTTGCCAACCCCTCACAACCAGTTATGGGTTATGGGCGGTTCGGGAAGGAATTTTGCTTCAGTTGAGGGATTCTGCCGATCGTACCGGATACGGTGAAATTGCCCCTGTTCCCTGGTTTGGGACAGAAAGTCAGGCGGAGGCGTTAGCTTTCTGCCAACAGTTGCCGGAGATCTGGTCGATCGAAGCCCTGGCTACAGTCCCACCAAGTCTGCCAGCCTGCCAGTTTGGATTGCATGCAGCTCTGGAGGATCTGGAGTCGTCAACTGTCAGGACTGGGTCAGAGCCCCTATGGCCCAATCGTTGTAGTGGGCTACTGCCAGCCGGAGAAGCCGCGTTGCACACCTGGCCTTCCCTCTGGGCACAGGGCTATCGTACTCTGAAATGGAAAATTGCGGTGCAGTCTCACGTCCAGGAGATGGGGTTGTTTCGACAATTGCTGGCAGCCTTACCGAAGGGGACAACTCTCAGGCTGGATGCCAATGGGGGCTTAACCTGGCAACAGGCTACCCAATGGTTGGAATTGTGCGATCGGGCTCAGGTTGACTGGCCCCAGATCACGATCGAATTCCTGGAACAGCCTCTCCCGCCAGATGCCTTGGCCGAGTTGCAAGATCTGAGTCAGCGATATGTCACCCCCCTGGCCCTGGACGAATCAGTGGCTACCCTGTCTCAACTGCGAACTTGCTATGAGCGGGGCTGGCGGAGCATCGTTGTGATCAAACCCGCGATCGCCGGTTCCCCAGCAGAACTGCGGCAGTTTTTCCGGCAACATCCCCTGGATGCTGTCTTCTCCTCCGTGTTTGAGACTCCGATCGGTCAACAGGCGGGGTTGAGACTGGCCGCAGAGTTGGCCAATCCAGATCGAGCCCTTGGTTATGGGGTCAATCACTGGTTTAATCAGGATGAATTCGGCGATGACATTGAGCGCCTATGGCAGACCCTTTAGCCCTGTTGCAGCAACGGGGGACAGATTGGCTGATGGTGGATGGCCGCGATCGACTGCTGGACCTAGTTGAACTCCGCCTCCGAGAAATTCAACAGCACGATCGAGAATCCTTGCCCCGTATCCTTCTGGCCGCAGCCGATCCGGTGCAGTTTGTGGCCGGATTTCTGGCTGCCTCTAGCGCCTGCAGTCCAGTGTTTCTCTGCAATCCCCACTGGGCTGCCCCAGAGTGGCAACAGATTCTCCCCCTGATCCAGCCTGATCTGGTTTGGACTGACTACAATGCGACTGCGATCGACCCTGTTCCCTCTGCCCCCCATCCCGCTCCCCCAGTGCCCCCTGGGACCATCCTCATCCCTACTGGGGGTTCCTCCGGCCAGATTCGTTTTGCCATCCATACCTGGGAAACACTCCTGGCTTCCGTGACCGGTTTCAGGAAGTACTTTCAGCTCCAGCAGGTCCATAGCCTCTGTGTCCTGCCGCTCTACCATGTCAGTGGCCTGATGCAGGTGATGCGGTCTTTCATTTCTGGTGGAACCCTGTTGGTACAGCCCTTCAAAACACTGCTCACCGATCCTGGAGCAATGCTCAATCCGGAAGCATTTTTTATCTCCCTGGTACCCACTCAGTTGCAACGCAGTCTGGAACAGGAGGGGTTGCCAGGACTGTTGTCTCGATTTCAGGCTATTCTTCTGGGGGGGGGACCGGCCTGGCCCGAACTGCTGGCGCAGGCCAGACAATTGCAGCTTCCCCTGGCTCCTACCTACGGCATGACTGAAACAGCCTCCCAGGTGGCCACCCTGAAACCTTCCGACTTTCTGGCCGGGAGTAACAGTTGTGGTCGGGTGTTGCCCCAGGCTCACATCCAAATTCTGGACCCGGATGGAAAACCTCTAGAACCTGGGCAAACAGGGACGATCGTCCTGCAGAGCCAATCTCTGGCCCTGGGATACTATCCCCAGCTCTGGCCAACCCGGCACTTTCAGACCGATGATCTGGGCTATTTCGATGCCACAGGCTATCTCCATGTCGTTGGACGCAGCAGCGACAAAATCATTACCGGGGGTGAAAATGTTTTTCCAGTCGAAGTTGAGGCCGTTTTACGGAAGACTGGCCTGGTACGGGATGTTTGTGTGATTGGGATCCCAGAGCAGCATTGGGGGGAAGTCGTCTGTGCCTTCTATGTTCCGACGGAATCAACCGTCAGTCAGCAACAGTTAAAGGCCGCGATCGCCCCCCAACTCAGCCCGTTCAAACAACCCAAACATTGGGTTGCCTTAGCCGAACTTCCCCGCAATCCCCAGGGAAAGCTCGATCGTAACGTCCTCCGCCAAATGCCTAAAATACCCTCAGAACCCGATTGATCCCCGGTTCCGGGAAGTAAATGGCGGAATTATCGGTAGGGAAACGAGCCTGGTAGAGATTCACGGCCAGAGCATTGCGACCAATTTGGGCCACGCTGGCAGCCAGACGGATGGAACCCGACTCCGGTCCAGACCAATAGAGGAGGGACATATCTCTAGAATTGGCCAGGAGGCGGCGGGTCTGTCCAGGCCGTAACACCAACGGCCCCACCCGTCCAACCAGCTCAATCTGAATGGTCCTGGAGGTTCGATTGGTCACACTTAAGGAGACAATCTGAGCCAGTTGTACCCGTCTGAGGCTGACACCATCCGGGGCGATGACACTGAGAGAACGGCCCTGGGCTACTTTCACCTCAGATTGCTCCGTCGGGATGGAAATGGTCTGGGCTAGGGTGGACGATCGGGAGGTCAGGCCAGCCTCCTGGCGCACCAGTTGCTGCATCGGTTGCCAGGTTTCTGCCTGGGCTTCTCTGGGATGTTCTGGGGCTAGGGGCGGCAGGGTGGGAGCAAGGTTCTCCCGGGCAGTAGCCAGCAATTGATCCGGCGCAGCCGCCTCCAGGGGAACAGGCTGGGGATCCGGTGGGAGAGAACGGACTGATGCCATCGGTATGGATGGGTCAGAATGCACCGATGGTCCGGCCTGACGATCCACAGAACCTGGCCAGCCCAGGTCCGATCGTTCTACCTCTGGCTGGCTGGTTGCGGCGATTAATTCCGATGGCGCGATCGAGTCCGTTGCTGTAGTCGGTGGGATGGGATGATCCTTGGGAACATCTGCTCCCTCATGGGCAGTTGCTGCATGGTTCATACCCTGAGCTGTCAGGGCAGCCAGAGTCAGGACGGTCAGGCCCGAAATTCGCATAAGTTTCCCTCACACCAGAAACGACAGTGATTTTCCCTCAGTCGTTCTTTAATACAGCGTTACGGCTGTCTGTCAGGATAAAACCTGCTGTAATTTAGGCGAGCAACTTAGTCAGAACAGCAGTTAACCGGCCCCCCAAAGCCTGGACCGCCGCCTGCTGATCCGCATCCTTCAGGTGGCCCTGCTCGTCAAACGCCTGATGGGCACTGCCAATCGCCTTTTGATCTGGCAGGACCAGAACCCCAATATTGCCCAAAATGGAACGGACATGCACCAGCCCCCGCAATCCTCCCAGGCCGCCGGGGGAGGCACTCATCAGGACAGCCACCTTATCTCGATAGCAGGCCAGAGCGGGCTCCCCTTCCACAGGACGAGACGCCCAATCGATCGCATTCTTCAACATGGGTGTAATCGAACTGTTGTACTCCGGGCAGGCCAGTAGTAATCCCTGATGCGCCTTCATCATCGCTCTGAACTGCAGCACACTTTCTGGAAACCCTTCAGCCGCCTCCAAATCCTGGTCAAACAGGGGCATGGGGAAGTCCCGCAAATCCAGCTCAGTCACCTCTGCACCCGCTGTTCTGGCTCCCGCTGCGGCCACTCTCATTAGCTTTTTGTTGAATGAATCCTGACGGGCACTACCTGCAAAAGCGAGAATTCTGGGAATCGTCATATTTCCTCCAACCTTGGTTCTTTCAGTCCCTGCCCTTGATTAAAGCGCAATTGTCAGCTTTTCAGGCAGGATGACTGATGGTTCCAATTTCAGCAAACACCTGCTTAAACTGCTGCACCTCAGGCCCCAGGTAAAAGATGGCACTGCCCTGCCTGTAGCCCGGTTGAGGCTGTCCCTGGTGATTCAGAAATAGGACCGGTTCTTGTAAAAAACAGGCCGGAAACTGCTGCATCAGGGATTGGAACCATGGATGACCGACCTCCGCCTTGACCAGGGTGAGTGCTGCGGTTACCCGTTTTGCCTCATACTCGGCAATCAGTTTGTTGATCCAAGGCCCTGTTTTTCCCTGACCTGGTGGGTGGAGCCAGACGCGGCCCAGCCAGGGTTGGGATAACCCATTCTCCAGAGACGTGTAATATTGCATCGCCTGCACCCATTGCTGTCCGATTTCATCAGTGGCCGGGTCCAGGTCAATCTCCCCCAGAATCAGGCGCACCCGTGCTATCAGGTCTGGGGAGGTGTATCGGGGGAGAATCGATTTCTTGGCGGCGGTGTCAGACGATCGCAATTCCCTACGTTGCCATTGATCCAGCTTGACGGTTAATTCCCGGATGCGTTTCTGCAGCTTCTTGACCCGCCTTCCCCGCTCGATCGCAGCCATGGCTTCCTCAAGTGCTGGCCCCTGTATACTGAGATACTCCGTTTTCTTGCCATTAAAGATAGGCTTTCTAGATTTGAGGCGAGGGTATTTGTTTTTATGACTACCGGGCTTGGCCTGGGCAATCCAGCAGTCCATCAGAACCCTACCCTCCCGGTAAATCTCCGCCAGTTCTTGCTCCAGGGTAGCTAGTTCTGTTTTGAGTTCCTCTAGCTTCAACATAAAATTCGTATAGCAAAAACTGAAATGCAGCTACTATAATTGTAGCTATACGAAGAAAATATTTGAACTCTGAGTTTCCCTACCTCACCCAGCAGAATGATATTCATTTCTGATTAGGTTGATTTCGGTGGTAACCTGACGGGATTCCGGCTTCAGAGTTCACTGAACATCGTCACCTAGTAGGTCATTTGGCCGAAACATCGCCATTACCCCATCCTTTATCCTCAATCAGGCTCTCCTGATCACCTGATTGAAGTCCTTCTCCCTCTCGGAGAGGAATTTAGGGCGAGGGCAGCTATGGCTACAACCGTGGCAAATGACCCACTAGCTGGAGCAAGGATCGATCAGGAAGCACATCGATCAGGAAGCACATCGATCAGGAAGCACATCGATCAGGAAGCACATCGATCAGGAAGCACATTGAAAGCAAAAGGCATCGGCAGGGACATGAACGAACCAGAAATCAATAAAGACAGACTTTTATATCCACGATCGCGCTATTACGGCCATTTCAAACCAGAGTATCTGCTGTTCAATAGCAATTTGCAGGAGTTTGCCCACCGGATTGGCTACATTGCTAATTTAGAAACAGCGGGCAAGCTCTCCCCGGAAGAGTCTTTTCAGCAAATTGAAGCTCTCTGGCAAGCGTTCAATGCTAATGCCTGTGAGTTGGGGGTTTGTCAAAAAAACTGTCAACTGGAGGGGTGAGGGAGTACCAAGCCGATGCAACCAATCAACCAGGCCGAAACCAGAACCAACCTTGCGACCCTTCAGCAGGGGGATATTGTCCGTCTGATCCAGCCGTTCAAGCCTGATCCAGGGGCTTCCCAGGAGTACCGATTTGGGCTGGTGGTTGGGCTGAATCGTTGTAGCTTCGAAGATATGGGAGCGGTTCCAGAGCCGGAGCGGTCCCGACGCAGCCGCTATCCTGTTGGCAAGCGCATGGAAGTGATCCTGCACCTCTATGACCCTGTGACCGCTACAACCTATGTGGATGATCGCCAGGCTGGGGCGTTGTTCAGCTTCTATCTCCACGAGGTTGCCTGTATTGGGGATCTGTAGGCCCAGAACCAGGGACGATTCCCATTTCTGCAGGAGGGTTAGATTTTGCCAGCCGATGCCAGTAAATTAGAGACACTGGCAATTTCTCGCCCCTCATGCTGGAGATACTCAAAGAAGGTACTGGCAATGATCGAGAGCTGCTTCCCAGCGGGATAAATGACATACCAGTTGCGGGAAATGGGAAATCCTTCCACATCCAGGATGGCAAACTGACCCGTCGTGTAGTCTAGAGCCAGACTATGAATGGAGAGGACGGAAATTCCTAACCCACCGGCGATCGCCTGCTTGATGGCTTCATTGCTGCCAATTTCCAGGCGTACTTTGATCGGAATGCCCTGCTGATCAAAGAGCTGCTGGACAACTTGGCGTGTTCCCGAACCCGGCTCCCGCATAATAAAGGGTTCCTCTGCCAGGCGGTTGAGGGGAATATTTTTTTCCCTGGCTAGTGGATGACTGCTGGGAGCCAGGACAATCAAGGGATTTTCGATAAAAAGGTAGGAGTTGAGATCAAAATTCTCTGGAGGTTGGCTGACGATGTACAGATCGTCCAGATTATCAGCCATCCGTTCCAGCACACCCTCATGGTTGGTTACCTTGAGGGAAATGTCGATACCGGGATAGCGCTGACAGAAAGGCCCCAACAGGCGAGGAATGACATACTTGGTTGTCGTAATCACAGCCAGTCGCAGTTGACCTTGCTTCAGGCCTTTCATGTTGGCAATGCTCATTTCCAGTAGGGCCAGCCGTTCGAAGATCTCCCGGCAGGTGACATGCAGTTCCCGACCGGCATCGGTGAGAAAAAGCCGTTTGCCCACCTGCTCAAACAGCGGCAACCCCACAGCCTGCGTTAACTGTTTAATTTGCATGGAAATCGTGGGCTGGGTTAAGAATAACTCTTCTGCTGCACGGGTAAAACTACAGTGTCGTGCGGCTGCTTCAAACACCTTCAGTTGATGCAGGGTAATCTGCTGAGAGAGGGCCAATCCTGCCATAAAAGTGATACCGTTCCGATTAAGCCTGCTAGGGTCTGTAGGGGCGTCACCGGAGAGCATCCCAGTTTTGCAAGGTTGCCCTCATCCCCCAGCCCCTTCTCCCAAAGAGGGAGAAGGGGAGCCAGATTCAAAGTCCCTCTCCCGTTCTGGGAGAGGGATTTAGGGAGAGGGCTACAAAAGTGGGATGCACTCGCGTCACCGACCCTATAGATAGTTTATACAGCCGTTTCCATCTGAATGAACTCCGTACCCCCGGAGAGATGGCGAGAGTCAGGGGGGTGACCCAGGGCTGAAGGTTGCCAAAGGCACTGCCTTACCCAGTTCCATAGATAAAGGCATATTCCAATGATTAGAACTATTGACCACCAATTATAGGATTACAATCTATTATTTGACTTAAGAGCGTAGGCTCCTTCCTGTCTGTTGTTGCACATCAAGTCAACCTGTGAGGTGAAGTCGGCTCTGGTCTACCCGATCGGACCCCCATGCAGGGAAACTACTCGGGTCATCCTTGATGTGCAACGCTTTTTTTGCTGCATCCAGATTTATGCAGAAGCATGGATGGGAATGATGGCAAAGCCTGCCCTAGCTAAAGCCGAGGGCCTTAACCAAGGCTGAGGGAGAGGGGGTCATAGCCCAGTTCATTCAACATCTCTCGCAGCAGCGGCATACTGAGGCCAATGACATTGGTATAACAGCCTTCAATCTTGTCGATCAGCAAACTGCCCTGGCCTTCCAGGGCAAAGGCTCCGGCACATTTCAATGGTTCGCCCGTTGCGACATACGCTTCCAACTGGCGATCGCTGACGTTGGCAAAATAGACCCGGGTCACCCCACAGCGAACCAGGGTTTTGCCTCGGCCCAGATCAATACAGGCGTGACCTGTGCACAGATCCCCTGATTGACCCCGCATCTGTTTCCAGCGCGCCAGAGCTGCCTGGGCAGAATCTGGCTTGCCATAAGCCTCTCCCCCGAAAGCCAGGACTGAATCACACCCAATTACAATCAGGGGAGCCCCGACGGGTTCAGCACTGAAGCGGGCTGCCACAGTCTCAGCCTTACGCAGGGCCAGGGTCTGCACCAGGTCGATCGGATCGGAGGACTGCACCAGGGATTCATCAAAATCACTGGGCCAGATGAGCGCATTGATCCCAGCCGCCTCAAGTAGGCGAGATCGAGCCGGGGAAGCGGAAGCCAGCACCAGTCGGGGAGTTTCCATGGGGCTAACGAACTGAGAAAGAATGGATCATCTGGTTGAAGACGGGCTGCATCTTCGTCCAGCGGGCTTCTGTGGCAGAGGCATTCAGGGTATACAACTTACCATGGCTAACGACAACGCTGGCCAGATTGTGTCGCTCTTGCTTCGGGAGTTTGACCGCGTACTCCAGTAGATAATAGGTTTTGCCATCTTCAGCCTGATAGGAATCTGCTGAAACCAGTTCGGCTTGGCGATTGGAATTTGGGGGTGCGATCGCGCTTTTGCCTAGCTGATAGCCAACTTCACCGGGACTGCCCAGGTCTTCCAGGGTTTTGTTGGCTGGAATCGGATTAATCACAACACTAATATTCTCTGTCTCTTCAATCAGGTCCCGGAAAACCACATCCGGTCCGCTAGCAACCTTCACTTCAATCCAGCCGATCGGATAGAGAAATCGATATCCATCTACGGTATCAACATGACTCTGCAACCCACCCATGGCCGAGGCTGTACAACCGACAAGACTTAAACTGAGCACCATTAGTAGGGCTACCACAAATCGCTTCAGCATTTCCACTCTGCCATTAATTCTGCGGTTCTATCTTCCCATGTCAAACCGATCAAAATTCAACATTCAAATGGGTGCTGGGGTTGAAGCCTGTTCGAACAACGCAGCAGATTCAGAGTTAAAGGCCAAAATTTCTGAATTTAAATCGCTGATTTAAACAACTTCCGGCTTGGCGGGCAAACTGGCTTCCAATTTGAGACAGTTACGACCATCAACCTGAAGTTGATACTCTACCCGATCCATAAGACGATTGAGAATCAGCCAGCCATAGCCATTTTCCTGCTTCGCTTCGGGGGTTGGTGGGAGGTAAGTGTCCAGATCATAGCCTTTGCCGTGATCCCAGATTTCCAGAGCCAGATCCCGATCGTCGAGGTGCAGACGAATCAGCACCGGCAGATTGGGTTGATCACGATGGGCATGCCGAACCACATTGGAATAAGCTTCGACCAGAACCAGACGTAACCGATTAGACTGTCGGGGCCAATCCACCTGATCCCCTAATTCCACTTCCAACGCTCCCAGAAGCCAGTTCTCCACAATGCTGAGAAACTTTAAATCACTGGGAATATGCAATTCAGTTTTCATGGATTAAAGAACCTCCAGGGAGAGTATGGTTTGGTCGTCTTCTTGAACTTGATTGTGCGCTTGAATTTTGGTCAGAATATTAGCCAACAGTAAGGGGGAAGGCTCTTGCTTCAAAAGTTGCCACAGTCCGGCCTGCTGCAACATGGCACTGGTAATCTGACCATTCCCAGCATGATCACTGGGCACGGTTGCTTCTGTGATCCCATCACTGGTCAGCAGAAACACATCTCCTGAATTGAGGGCAATCTTATCGCCCGTCCCTTTCCAGGCCGGTCGAATGCCCAGGGGAATGCCCCGTGTCTTCAGGTAATTGGGTTCAATGGATATGCTTTCCTGATTGGCAACCTGGGAAGTTAATGTCCGGTGAGACCAAACCATGGGATAAACATGTCCAGCGTTGGCATAGGCTAACTGCTGGGTGGTTGGGGTATAGCGGGCCAACACCATGGTAATAAAGCGGTTATTGCTGATCAGATCATCGGAGAGACTGCCATTCAGGTTGTACATCACCACATCTGGTTCGGGTGGAACTTCCTGGGAGAGTTCTCGCCGTAAGACTGAAATCAGGCTGGCCATAAAGAGGGCAGCAGGAACCCCCTTACCAGAAACGTCTCCAACGGTGACCCAGATATCTCCCTGCGGGTGGACAAACACCTCAAAGAAGTCACCCCCGACCTCCCGGGCCGGAATACAACTCGCCTGCACTTTAATCCCTTCCAGGTCGGGCCAACTCTGGCGCAGGAGGTTGGTCTGAATCTGGCGGGCCACCTCCAACTCCGCCCGCATTTGCTGAGTTTGTTGCTGAATTTGCTGATAAAGCTTGGCCTGGGAGATGGCCAGGGCAGCCTGCTCAGCCACCCCTTCGATTAACTCAATGTCTTCCGATTTCCAGGATTGGGTTCCTGGCGATCGATAAAGGGACAATACTGCCAGAAAACTTTGCTGGTAAGTCAGGGGCACAACCAGTTGAATTGGCTTCTCGGAAACAGCTTCAGCCTGTGGATCTGGATTTTGACTGGCATCAACCACCTGGGTTTTCCAGGTCTCCAGGGCAGCCTGCACGGCTTCATCCTGCTCAAAGCTGGGGATAGAAGATTGTCCAATGGCCAACTCTACCCCTGGACCTACTTGGGCCTGATAGGAAAAAACCTCTGAGGTGAGATGACTTCCTTCCAACGGACGTAAAATTCCCGAACTGGCTTCAAAGGTGCGCCCCAGGGTCTCGATAATGGTTTGTAGCATGCTGTGGTAGTCCAGAGACTCCCGAATGGCTGTCGTAACTGCATTCAGGATCGACTCCCGACGTAAAGCTCGATTCAGCTCATTCGTGCGTTGCTTCAGAACCTTATAGGTATCAGCCGCCTGATTGACTACGGCTTTGAGATCGTCAGGCATCCAGGGTTTGGTGATGTACTTGAAGACCTTACCCGTATTGATCGCACCCACCAGGTCTTCCACATCGGTATAACCCGTCAGAACAATCCGAATCGTGTCAGGGAATCGATCGACAGTCCGACTGAGAAATTCTGTCCCATTCATACCCGGCATCCGCTGATCGGAGATGATAATGGCCATTTCCCCTTCCTGATCCAGGGTTTGCAAAGCATTATGGCCACTGACTGCCTTGAATACCGTAAATTCACGGCGAAAAGTCCGATAAAGTAGGTCCAGGTTGTCAGGCTCATCATCAACGACCATTAGTCTGAGCTTGCCACCATTACCCTGACTCATGCGATGCTCCAGTTCCTAATAAATTCGCCATCAATCAAATAATTGAAGACTGAGTCTCAGATTTATAAATTCCCAGCGTAGAAAGGCATGGGAGAGCAAAGTCTTTAAGCAAAAAACAACCCTTCAGAAAACAGACCTTTATCTATATTCAAGTGTGTGCATTCAAGTGTGTGCATGATTTGGATTCAAAAAATATAGCGGTAGCCCTGGGACTGGGAGAGGGAAAGTCGGATTGGACACCTGTACAATCTCTGTCCTGAGTCCAGTAGCAATCGCTATAAATGTCAGCTTATTAACACAACTTGCTCAATAAAAAGTACCCTGGGTAGAGTTTACCCTAACAGGCGTGGCTTAAGGATTGGAAAGGAGATTTTATTGGGGCGAAAGATGCCCCCTTAAACCAACCCCGATCGCAGGGCTCTAACCGCAGCCTGAGTTCGATCGTCAGCGCTTAACTTACTCAAAATATTCCGCACATGGGTTTTTACAGTCCCAACCGTAATGTGGAGCTTCTCTGAGATCACGGCATTGCTGCACCCGGCCACAATCAACTTCAGGACTTCTAATTCTCGATCCGTCAACGCATAATCTGGGCCGGAGTCCTCAGGTAAATCCAACCGCTCGTTGGTACGATCGCTGGCTGCCTGTAACGGTAACCCCTGGTGTTGGACCTGACGCAGCACCACCCGCGCGATCGTCGGATCAATCCAGCTATTGCCTTCGGTAGTTGTCTGCAAAGCCTCCAGCAACCATTCCAGACTGGCATCTTTAACGCAGTAAGAGTCAGCACCAGCAGCAAAAGCAGCCAGTACAGCCTCTTCATTCTCCTGCATGGTCAAAATCAGAACTCTGGGCTTTGGGGAGTCCAGGTCTTCTAGTCCAGTCAGGGATTGTTTGAGGCGACGCGTAATTTCAACGCCATCAATATCGGGTAGACCAATATCGACGATCGCCACGTCTGGTCTAGCTTTCGCCAGCACCTTCAACCCTTCAATTCCAGTAGCAGCCTCTCCGACAACAGTGACCTTGCCGCTTTGCTGGAGGGCAATGCGCAAGCCAATCCGTGTCAGGTCGTGGTCTTCAATCAAGACAACAGTAATCATGTGGTCAGAGATTCTACTTTCCTGAGAATGATTGTAACGTTGTCTATCTGTGAACGAAGGGCACGGTTGTTAGCCCCGCCGCTCCTGGAGTTTCCGGTAAACGGCTTTTAAATCGACCTTGTGCTGCGCCAGAGCCACCAGGGTATGGTAAAACAGATCCGCAACTTCCCCTGCGATCGCCTCGGCCTGATCATCCTTGCAGGCCATCACAACCTCAACTGCTTCTTCGCCAATCTTCTTCAGAATGCGGTTGTCTCCCCCTTCAAACAGACGACAGGTGTAGGATCCTTCGACAGGGTTGATCTGCCGATCGCAAATTACCGCAAATACCTGGGAGAGCGTATCCGCAGGAGGAGCCACGATCGTGCCCGGTTCCACCTGATGGAAACAACTGCGTTCTCCCGTATGACAGGCGATATCCCCGACCTGCTCTACCGTCACCAGAAGGGCATCACTATCACAGTCATAGCGGATGGATTGCACCTGCTGGATATGGCCAGAGGTAGCTCCCTTGGGCCAGAGGGATTCGCGAGATCGACTCCAGAACCAAGTCTGTCCGGTTTCTAGCGTCTTTTTCAAGGACTCTTGATTCATCCAGGCCATCATCAGGACGGTCCCATCCAGGTAATCCTGAACGATTGCAGGCACCAGACCCCGATCGTCATAGCGGATCTGGTCAATTGGAATTGCAGGGGATAGATAAAGGGGTTTAGACACGGGCTCCGTTAAATCTCAATCAATGTTGAGGGATTTCATTGTAGTCATTGATAATTATCTACAATAATTCTGCTCAGATCTTGTAATTGACAGGCAGGCCAGAGCATCCCTCGCCCGATAGATGCATCTTAATAGATGGGTGAGTTTGTCCATACCTGTGTCTGCCCTGTCAGGCCATTGGATAAGGAGAGAACTTTGATCGGCACCACGTTAAAAACCTCAAAATCAGAAGAAATTTTTGCTGCTGCCCAGAAATTAATGCCGGGGGGAGTGAGTTCCCCCGTGCGGGCTTTTCGTTCTGTTGGCGGCAATCCGATCGTGTTCGATCGGGTTCAGGGAGCTTATGTCTGGGATGTGGATGGCAACCAATATATCGACTACGTGGGTAGTTGGGGACCGGCCATTTGTGGTCATAGCCATCCGGATGTCATCAAAGCGCTACATGAGGCCCTGGAGAAAGGAACCAGTTTTGGGGCTCCCTGCATGCTGGAAAATGTTCTGGCCGAAATGGTGATTGATGCGGTGCCCAGTGTGGAAATGGTCCGCTTCGTGAATTCTGGGACGGAAGCCTGCATGTCCGTGTTGCGTCTAATGCGGGCTTTCACCGGACGGGAAAAACTGATCAAATTTGAGGGCTGCTACCACGGCCATGCGGATATGTTTCTGGTCAAGGCCGGATCTGGCGTCGCCACCCTGGGGCTGCCCGACTCCCCTGGTGTCCCCAGTTCAGTAGCCAGCAACACCCTGACCGCTCCCTTCAATAACCTGGAAGCGGTAAAGATCCTGTTTGAAGAAAATCCTGACCAAATTGCCGGAGTGATTCTGGAGCCGATCGTGGGTAATGCCGGGTTCATTCCCCCGGATGCCGGTTTCCTGGCAGGGCTGCGGGAACTAACCCGCGAACACAAAGCCCTGCTGGTGTTTGATGAGGTGATGACCGGTTTCCGGATCGCCTATGGCGGGGTGCAGGAAAAATTTGGTATCACCCCCGATCTGACCACCCTGGGGAAAGTAATTGGGGGCGGCTTACCGGTGGGAGCCTATGGCGGACGCAAGGACATTATGGCCATGGTGGCCCCAGCGGGTCCCATGTATCAAGCTGGCACCCTATCCGGGAATCCCCTGGCCATGACTGCCGGGATTAAAACCCTGGAGTTACTGCGGCAACCAGGGACCTATGAACAACTGGAACAAATCACCAAGCGGCTGATCGACGGGCTCCTGCAAATTGCCAGGGATGCAGGCCATGCCGCCTGTGGGGGCAACATCAGCGGCATGTTCGGTCTGTTCTTTACGGAAGGCCCGGTGCACAACTTCGAGGATGCCAAAAAATCCGATGTGAACAAATTCAAAGGGTTTCATCGGGGCATGCTGGAACAGGGCATTTACCTGGCTCCCTCCCAATTTGAAGCCGGGTTTACCTCCCTGGCTCACACGGATGCGGACATCGATCGCACCCTGGAGGCAGCTCGCACGGTGATGGGTCAGATCTAACCTTGGGAATTGGTGGGAGTCAGAACTAAGAATTCAGGGCTTCTCCTGGCTTCTGACTCCTGAATTCTCCCTCTGCTCTTCTCTCGGTAATCTGCTCCAGCAGGGTTCGGGCCAGAGTTTCACGGGTGTATTGCTGCAGAACAGCCCGATCGGGGGCATAGGGGAGCCCCTCTCCCCTCAACAATTGCTGCAGAAGCTCAGCCATCCGATCGACCGATTTCCCGATCAGGAAGCCTGTTCGGGTAGACTCCAGAAGTTGACCAGCAGCAGTGTCTGGGGTGACGCCAATCCCCAGAATTGGCCGACCTGAAAACAGGTACTCAAACAGTTTGCCCGTCAGGATGCCAGACACCTGGGGCACATCCCAATCCAGAAAGATCAGGGCATCCACCCACCGTTGAACCTGCAATGCCTCCGATCGCGGAACGAATCCTGCGATTTTGACAATAGCCTGCAGATCGTGGGCGACAATCGCAGGCGTGAGACTGGAAAAATCGGGACCATAGAGGAGAATTTCTAGTTTATCCGCAACCGGAAATCCCTCAGCTCTGAGCCGATCGATCGCCTGCCACAGGAGGGAGAGATCCTGTTTCCCCGGATACAGCAACCCGGTATAGGCCAGCCTGATTTTGCCATTGGACGGAAAAGGATCAGGCGGAAACCCTTCCCCATCCTCCGGATCAAAGCCATTGGCGATCGTCAGGACCGGCTGGGGGAAGCGCTGCTGCAAAGCGGATTGCAATGGATCGGACACTGTAGTGATCAAATCGGCCTGGGAGACAACGTAATCCTCCAGGGATTGCTCCAGCCAGGAAAATGGCCATTTTGCCGTAACCAGGTGACTGCCGAACCACAGGTCCCGATAATCTGCCACCCAGAAAATATTGAACTGGCGTTTCAAGGCTCCGGCAATGATGTGGGCTGCGGGCGGACCAAAGGTACTCACGACCACCTCGAAAGGCCAATAGGGATAGAGGGCCTGAGCCCGTTTCAGGGCTGGTACAATCCACAGGGAACTGGCATAGAGAAAAGAACCAGTCCCCAGAAATTCACTGAATCGGCGGAGCCAAGTTCTGGCAACCTGATAGGAGGATTTCCCGATAGATGAAGGAGGAAGAGCAGGGGGCGTGCTCTCTGGATGGGGGTTGAACGATCGGGATTTCAGGGGTACATAGGGGACCTCTTCCAGTCGGACCCCCTGCAGGCTCCTATACTCGGTCTGCAAATCCAGGGGAGCCCTGAAGGCATCTTTTCGGGTTGTCAGAACACCAATCTCATGGCCCATCTGGTGCCAGTACTTGGCCCAGGCATAGGGCCGGAGGGAGGCAACCCGATTCACGGGCGGGAAATCATGGGCAATGATGAGAATTCGCATGTTAATGGTTTAAGACAGAACGAACCAGCCCCAGCAAATTTTTTTGATTGGTCTCAGAGGACATCGAATGGGCGATTTGATGGGAGCGTTGTTTGTAATCGTTAATCTTTTGCCGATCGAGCCTCATGAGGGCAGTGGCCATGGCTGCAGGCGAAAAATTTTCTGCGACGAGGCCACAGCCATAGGTTTGGACAATGCGGGCCATTTCGATCGATGGACCAATCGCGATCGCCAGCCGGGCCTGAATAAATTCAAACAACTTATTCGGCAAGGCATGGCGGTAGTTGAAGTTAATCGGTTCCAGGAGAAACAGGCCAATGTCGAATTGATTCAGATATTGGGGTAGGGTTCGCATCGGCACAGGGGGCAGAAAGCTGATGTTAGGGTAAGTTGCTGCCAACCGTTGCAGATGATTCAAATAGGCTGGATCGTTATTCGTCAGGAGAAACGTTAACTCAAACCGGGAATCCAGATGGTCCATGACGCGAATCATGTTTTCGAGTTTGCGAGAGACGATCGCTGCCCCATGATGGACTAAGCGAATTTTGGCTGCAGGTTCAGACCGTAATTGAGGCTGGATTTCCTCATAGTCGGGAGCATTGGTAATCACCAGGGGGCACACCCCGGTATCCTGCTCGTAGCGATCGGCAATACTCTGACAAACGGTAATCATGCCATCAACTTGAGGAATATAGGTCTTGCATAGATAGGTCCGATAATGCTGGAAAAAAATCCTGAAAATCAGCCGATCTTCAAACTGCAAAGGAGCATATTCATGGGCATCAAAAATAACTTTTGTATCCGGTTTAGCCAGTTTCAAAGCCAGGGGTAGGGTATCAATATCATTGGCCAGAATCAGATCGGCTTGGATGTCAGAGAGTTTTTCTAGAGATTGTGTAATGTCGCTTTTTTGCCAGTAATACGGTTCATATTTTCTCAGCAATAATTGCAGGAAATTCCAAAGTTTGAGCAGCAGACTCTTTCGCTTTTGAGGGATCTGGATAAATTCGATATTGTCTAGTTCAGATCGAGTTCGACCCACAGAAATGATTTGGTAGTGATTCTGCAAAAAATGAATCTGGCGATTGACCCTGGGATCACTGGCCAGATTTGTAAAAGAAATAATGATGATTTTCTTCTTTTGATTTTCTGGATAAGTCTCAGACATGGCGGGCGTAAATTTCCAATAAACGGCTGACCACTGCTTTTTCGCCAAATCGGGCAATACAATCCTGGCGGATAGCAAGGGGATTGTATTGGTTGATCTGTTCCATAATTTTGACCATTGCAGCTCCTAATGCAGGCTCATTTTGAGTTGGCACAAGGATGCCATTCCCTGAATTCACCATACATTCAGGTCCCCCACAGGCGGTGGCAATAACGGGTTTACCACAGGCCAGAGCTTCAATTAAAACGACCCCAAAAGTTTCATAGTTGCTGGATAAAACAAAAGCATCACAGGCTTGCATGGCCGTCAAAACTTGTCTGCGATCGAGGTCACCTAAAAAGAAAACCTGCTGCTCAATTCCTAGGGTTCTGATTTTTTCTTCCAGAAGATGTCGCTGCGAACCCTCTCCCCCAATCCGGAGTTGTATCTCTGAGCGTCCTCTAAACTGTGTTGCAAAAGCTTCTAATAACAGAGCGTGACTTTTATTAGGATGTAACGTTGCCACATTCAGAAAGCGAAACTCTTTTCTCCGATCGGATCGGATCGGTAGTTCCTGCGTTTCAAAAGTTTGGCTCAAAAGATTGGGAACCCATTCCCAGTTCTGGAAAGATGAACCAAATTTTGCCGAGAGTAAACTACCAAGGTTTGGACTCACAGGCAACAGCGCATTTGCATTTTTATAGGAATTTTTAATATCGGGAATGATGAAGTCCGGAATTTTGCCAATCATGAACCTGGAACTATGTTCAGTAATGACATAAGGAATCTGGAATTTCTCTGATAGTTGGGTTGCTAAAAGACCCGCATTTAAAACATCATGGGCATGAATAATATCGGGTTTTCCCTGTTGATCGATGTAGTGTTTGAACAGGGCGATACCGGCCTGAATCCAAACTCGGACATCAGCCCTGTAAGAACGAGGAACCCAGACCAGTTTTCTTAACTTATAGACAGGAATTTCCCCATCTTTGAGGACAACAATCCCATCCTCCCAACCGAAGAGTTGCTGCCGCAGCATGCCCAACTTCCGAATTCTGGGAGAGATAATCCCAATCTGACAGCCCGATCGCTTGAGGGCATGGGCCTGATCCTGCTGGAAAATCCCGGGCAGATGCGACTCTTCCTGGAGATAACCTGAAGAGGGAATCAGGAGAATATGCATAGTTCACACAACACGCACGTAAACATAAAAATCTGACATCGTATCCTTGCCTTTATGGGGATTAGAGATAATTTCTTCCAAAGTAAAATTAGTGATTTCCTGGCCAATATAATCCGTAAATTTTCTGTCGATTTGATGAGGGGAATCATAAATCCGATCGAAGTTAGTGGAGTATATAATTACGTATTTTTCTGAATACGAAAACAAGTCCTGGAGATAACTTTTGAAGACTCTGTCTTCTACAAGATGAAATAAAACGTCGATGGAAAGGGTTAAATCGGCTGGTTCTAAATCCTGCAAGCCTTTGTTATAAAGCAGAAATTTTTTCCTGTGATCCTGATGAAATTTTTCCTGGCAAGCTGCGATCGCAGTCTTTGAAACATCCAAACCAATGTAGTCAGAAAATTGGTAATAGGCGAGTTGATGGCCATCGCCACAGCCAAATTCAATGACTGTTGTAATTCCCTGGCGTTGAACAAATGAGTTGAGGACATCAGCCTTATACTGAGCCAGTTTTCCATAGGAGCCAATGCCCGAGTTTCCACCAGCCTGATATCGCTGTTCCCAATAGCTGTTCGAATTGAAAAAAAATCGTCGCAGTTGCTGCAGAAGAGATTTCACGGTGTTTTTAATAGGTGGAGGAATGATTCTTTTAAGCATTTGCGCCATAGCCATGGGTCTGTAACTGATCACTTTTAATCGAGATGGTTCGAATCCAGATCAGAGCAGCAATTAAATAAAGGCTGCCAATCAGGGAAATTGCCCATAGGACAATGGAAATATTATGGGTTATTTGTGAACTGATCAAAACGCTTGCTGGTAACAACAGATTATTGGTCAGCCCGACAAAGAAAAAGGCTTTTTGCTGTCGCAGGACGATCGGAATTGTAGATAGAGGAGATGCAATAAAGCCAATCAATAACCAAGGGGCAAGAATTTGGGCATAGCTGCCCGCAGCGGTCCATTCTGGACCAAAAAATAGAGGAAATAGGGGCGGGGCAGCCATGAGCAAAATCAAGAGCGGGGGCAAAGAGATGAGCGTCAGATGGGAGAGAAGTTTTTTTCCTAAAGGCCAGATGGCTTGTTTGGAATGGTAAGCCTCGGCAATGGTTTGATAGAACACTTGAAAGACGGAAGCCCCAATAAAACTTAAAGGAGTCTGAATAATTTTAAGCGTGAAGGAGTAATATCCCAGGATGGCCGGATTGAAATAGGAAGAAATGAGCAAGATAACACTGCTATTGCGTAAATTATCCAGGAAGATTTGGGGGCCACTGAATTTAGGGAAATCCTGATATTTTCTCAGGATGACAACCATTTGGTCGGGCCGAATCCTTCGCATCAGCGTCCGATCTCGACCCCAAAACTGCCAGACCAGATAGCCTGTGGCAATGCCCTGACCGATGAAACTACTGAGAATCAGTCCAGCAACACCAAACCCACTGAAACCAGCAATCACATTCGCTGCTGCGGTAAAAATGGACTGCACCACTCTTCCCTTGGCCAGATCGGCGTAGTAGCGGTGGCGGTTGAACCAGTAATTCAAGGTTTGGGACAGGCCCGTCAGAAAGGTTGTGCCAGGGATCAAATACAGCCAGATAGAAATTTCAGGATGCTTGAGTAAAAGGGTCAGGGGAGCGTTGCATCCCGACACAATCAGCAGAACAACCCCACTGATCCCGAGGGAGAATAGGATAGCCAGCCCTGCCACCTGAATAGCTTCCTCATCCTTTTCCGGCAGGGTGACGGCATTGGCATACTGAGCTGTGGCAATCACCGAGAGCAGAGAGGCCAGACTGAGGTAGAGGGCTAAACCGCCAAAGTCCTCCGGCTTATAGATTCTGGAGAGAATGGGAGCCACAAGGAACGGGATCACCTGAGCTATAGTGGTTCCAGTGGTTAGGGTCAGGACACCCCTGGTAAAGCTGCCAGCAGCAAGGTTTCTCTTCAGCCGATCAGGGATGATATGCATGCAGACTCAAACATGACGGGATGGCAATATGCTTATACTTCCCCCTGATCCTGATCAAGCCAGCAGAGTCCAGGGCTAATCCTGAAGGGCCCATGACCCTGTTCGTCGATCGGTCCGTTACCCAGATACCCTATGTCTTTCTTCCTTCCCAAACGACATCCTGGCCAAATGATTGGTGCTTTTGTTGTGGCGATAGCCTGTACAGCAGCGCTCGGGAGCATGCAGATACCACAACTCCACCAACTCAGCTCCAAACCCACCGATCTATCCACTGAGCAGGTGAAACAGGCGGTAGAAGCGGAAACCCTTTATCTTCGCCTGCTGCGTCAGTTGCCTTCCTTTGGGTTTGAGAATCTGGTCGCCGATTGGACCTTTCTCAATTTCCTGCAATACTTTGGGGATGATCCCGCAAGGCTGAAGAGTGATTATCGACTGAGTCCGGAGTACTTTGAGATTATCCTGAGACGGGATCCCCGATTTTTACTGGCTTACTTCTTCCTTTCAGGCAGCACCTCGATTTATGCGGGGATGCCAGAGCGGACGATCGAAATCATGGATATGGGGTTAAAGTTTGTCTCGCCTCGAAATCCCCCCAAGTCCTATTACATCTGGCGCTATAGGGGCGTGGATGAACTGCTGTTTCTGGGGGATCCCCAGGCTTCCCAACGATCGTTTGAGAAGGCAGCCGAATGGGCCAGTTCCTACTCCGATCCAGAAAGTCAGTTTATTGCTGCCGTTTCTCAACGAACCGCCCAGTTTTTGGCTCGCAACCCCAGGAGCAAACTGGCCCAATTTTCCGCCTGGACCATGATTCTGACCAGTGCTGTAGACGAACGTACCCGCAAAAGGGCTGTGATTGAGATCCAGGCCCTGGGGGGAAAGGTTTTCATTGGACCGGATGGGCGCTATCAGGTTCGCCCTCCAACGAGTGACTGATGGTGCAGTTATGAAACGAATCAGCCAGAATAGAGTACAGGATGGCGGAGACTGAATAATCTGGACCTGGGCTATAGGTCAATTCTGAGGATTAAGTTAATATTAGTTAACATAGTAAAACAAAGGTCTCCGCACCATAACGAGAAGGAGGATAGACCTCGGTGAATAAACGGTGGAGAAATGCAGGATTATATGCCCTGCTGGCTATAGTTGTCGTTGCACTGGCAACTGCATTGCTGGATAAACCCAATTCCTCTGCCCAGGAAAAGTGGCGGTATAGCCAATTTATTCAAGCAGTCGAAAATAATAAAGTTGCGAAGGTCGAGCTCAGCAGCGATCGATCGTTCGCCAAGGTAAAAACTCAGGATGGCAGTACGGTTTCGGTTAACCTGCTCAACGATCCGGAACTGATTGATACCCTGTATCGCAAGAATGTCGAGATTTCAGTGTCTCGTCAACAGGATGACGGGTTCTGGTTAAAAGCCCTGAGCAGCTTGTTCTTCCCAATCCTGCTCCTAGTGGGTCTATTTTTCCTGTTACGACGGGCCCAAAGCGGTCCGGGTAGTCAGGCGATGAATTTTGGCAAGTCCAAAGCCAGAGTTCAGATGGAGCCCCAGACTCAGGTAACGTTCGGAGATGTGGCCGGGATTGACCAGGCCAAGCTGGAACTGACCGAAGTGGTGGACTTCCTCAAGAATGCTGATCGCTTCACTGCGATCGGAGCCAAGATTCCCAAGGGCGTGCTGCTGGTTGGGCCTCCGGGTACCGGAAAAACCCTGCTGGCCCGTGCGGTTGCGGGTGAAGCTGGGGTGCCTTTCTTCTCGATTTCTGGATCCGAGTTTGTGGAGATGTTTGTCGGGGTCGGGGCTTCCCGCGTGCGAGACCTGTTTGAGCAGGCGAAGGCCAATGCACCCTGTATTGTCTTCATTGATGAAATTGATGCCGTTGGGCGGCAACGGGGTGCTGGTCTGGGTGGCGGCAATGATGAGCGGGAACAAACCCTCAACCAGTTACTGACGGAGATGGATGGCTTCGAGGGCAACACGGGGATTATCGTGATTGCTGCGACCAACCGCCCTGATGTTCTGGATGCTGCCCTGCTGCGACCAGGGCGATTCGATCGCCAGGTGGTGGTTGATCGGCCTGATTATGCCGGTCGTCTGGAAATTCTGCAAGTTCACTCTCGTGGCAAGATCCTGTCCAAGGATGTGGATCTGGAGAAGATCGCCCGTCGGACCCCTGGCTTCACGGGGGCAGATCTATCCAACCTGCTGAATGAGGCTGCGATTCTGGCGGCCCGTCGGAACCTGACCGAAATCTCCATGGATGAGGTGAATGACGCGATCGATCGGGTGCTCGCCGGTCCAGAGAAGAAAGATCGGGTGATGAGCGAAAAGCGGAAGCAATTGGTGGCTTACCACGAAGCAGGCCATGCGATCGTCGGTGCCCTGATGCCTGATTATGATCCGGTGCAGAAGATCAGTATTATTCCCCGTGGTCGGGCTGGTGGTCTGACCTGGTTCACCCCCAGTGAAGATCGGGTGGATTCCGGCCTCTTCAGTCGTTCCTACCTGCAAAACCAAATGGCCGTGGCCCTGGGCGGTCGGATTGCAGAAGAGATTATCTTTGGGGAAGAGGAAGTCACCACCGGGGCTTCCGATGACCTGCAGCGGGTGGCCCGTTGTGCCCGTCAGATGGTGACCCGTTTCGGCATGAGCGACAAACTGGGGCCTGTGGCTCTAGGACGCCAGCAGGGCAACATGTTTCTGGGCCGGGATATCGCCGCTGAGCGGGATTTTTCGGAGGAGACCGCCGCCATGATCGACGAAGAAGTCCAGGTTCTGGTCGAAGAAGCCTACAAGCGGGCGAAGGCGGTGTTGATTCGGAACCGGGCGGTGCTAGACCAATTGGCTGCCATGCTGGTAGACAAGGAAACCGTAGACTCGGAAGAGTTACAGGAACTTCTGACCAACAATGATGTTCAGGTCGCAGCTCTGGCCTAGACTCTCCTGACCATTGTCCGAGGTTTTCCCTGGGGGCTGGTGTTGACCGGCCCCCTTTTTGATGGCAGGAACTTCCCCAAATGCCGAGGTAGAGAGAACTATAGGATCTGTTTTCTACCGCGCAAGAAATAGGTGGTCATTTCGCCTTTACCTTTGACCTGAATCGGACCCCGCTCTTCCAGCACATACTGGTCCTTCAAGCGATCGTAGGTGGCTGCCGTCACCTGAATAGAGTTGGTCAAGCCCTGAGATTCCATACGGCTGGCTACATTGACCGCATCCCCCCAGAGATCGTAGATAAACTTCTTGAGGCCAATCACGCCAGCCACCACCGGGCCTGTGTTGATACCAATGCGAATACTGAAAGGTTGACTCTCTCCCACCTGGAACTGGTTGATTTGCTGTTGCATATCCAACGCCATCTCCGCGATCGCTGCTGCATGATCAGGTCGGGGGGCAGGCAGTCCGCCCACCACCATGTAAGCATCCCCGATCGTTTTAATTTTTTCCAGGCCATGCTGTTCGGCCAAATGATCAAACACGGAGAAAATCTCATTCAGAAGCCCTACCAATTCCGTGGGGGGAGTATGAGCCGCCAGTTTGGTAAAGTCCACGATATCGGCAAAGAGGATCGTCGCTTCCTCAAACCGATGGGCGATCGCCCCCTGATTTTGTTTTAACTGGTCTGCGATCGATCGGGGCAGGACATTCAGGAGCAACCGTTCTGATTTCTCCTGCTCCGATCTCAGAGCAGCTTCCGCCTGTTTGCGTTCGGTAATATCCCGCACAATTAAAATAGCTTCATCACTGCCGCTGGCGACCACCCTGGCTTCATACTCTCCAGAAACACCCTGAATCTCCAGTTGATACTCAAACACCTGGGTCAGTCCGGTATAGACCGCCTTCTGAATCGCCTCCCGATACTGCTGGGCCAAGGGAGCCGGGAGAATATCATCCACCCGCTTGCCAATACGATTCTGAAACGGCACCACAAGCTGAATGTTTTTGGCTTCAATGAAATCTCGATAGATGCCGTCCTGGCTGATGCGCATGATCAGATCGGGGATGGCCGTCAGTAAGGCCCGGTTCTGGGCTTCGCTTTGCCGCAGAGCGATCTCCATCTGCTCCAGTTCCTGGACCCGCGATCGCAGGGCGGCCAATTCCTGAATCAGAGACTCATTGGTTAGAGGGTTGGTCATCACAGTCTACCCATCTGCATTTATGAGAATTGGTACCAGGCTTAGGGTACCCCGTCAGGATTGAAAAATTGGTGCCATGGGCCGGTATGGTAGACATAGCATCCCCCACCCTCAAATCAAGCTCATCATCATGGAAAACAATTTGGGTTCTCTGCAGGAGTGGCTCACCGTTCTGGGATATCTTTTCTTTGCCGGGTTTGTTGCGTGGCAAGTTTTTCGGCCAAGATCAAAGGAATAATGCTGCATTTTGAATCCGGCCATGACCGATCCCACCTCCCCTGAACTCAGTCCCAATACTCCCGGTGCGGGTGGGGGCTTGCCCCTGGTCCAGTACTGGGCCGAACAGACCCTTTCGCCCCAAGGCCCCCAGATCTGGAAAACCCTGACCCACAAGAGCGCCTGCCTGTCCTGCGCCTGGGGCACTGGGGGACAGCAGGGGGGCTTTGTCAATGAGTCTGGGGAAACGCTGCAACGCTGTTCCAAAAGTGTGGAAGCGATCGCCGCCGAATTAAAACCGGGCCTGTCCCCTACTTTCTTCGCCCAGAATAGTGTGGCCGACCTGCAGCGCTTCACCTCCCAGGAGGCCGATCGGCTGGGTCGCTGGAGCTACCCCGTAATCCGACGGGCAGGCCAATCTCACTTTGAGCGCATCTCCTGGTCCGAGGTCTATTCGATCGCCGAGCATGCCTTTCGCAGGCCCCCAGAACGGATTGCCTCCTACAGTTCGGGCCGATCGTCCAACGAGGCCGCATACCTGCTGCAACTGCTGATCCGATCGCTGGGGTCCAACAACCTGGCCGACTGTTCTGACCTCTGCCATGCCGCTTCCACTGTTGGCTTGAAGCAAATGTTTGGTTCTGGCACCTCCATGGTCAGCCTGGAAGGACTGAAACAGGCGGATGGAGTGGTACTGGTGGGGTCCAATGCTCCGGCCAACCATCCCCGGTTGATGAACGAGCTGATCAAGCTGCGGGAACGGGGCGGTAAGGTAATCGTGGTCAACCCGACGATCGAAGTGGGCTTGGTCCGATTTGCCTCCCCTGCCTATCCGATCAAGTCCTTGCTGCGCGGCTCCGAGATTTCCTCCCTCTACCTGCAGCCAATTCCCGGCAGTGATGTGGCTCTGTTTGTTGGTATCCAGAAAGCCTTGCTGGAGAGCCATCAGATTCACTGGGACTATCTGCAGGCCCATACGGAGGGCTGGGAGGCGGTGGTCGAACAAGCCCAGAAGACGGATTGGGAAAGCATTACTAAAACCTGTGGTGTTTCCCAGGAAGAGATCGAAATTGCTGCTGCCATGATCGCGGCCTGCGATCGGGTCGTGTTTGCCTGGGCCATGGGGGCAACTCAGCATCAGAATGGGGTGGACAATATTCTGAGTATTGCCAATACGGCTCTGCTGACAGGCAATGCGGGAAAAGAGGGCGCTGGGACGATGCCGATCCGGGGCCATTCCAACGTGCAAGGTTTTGGCTCCATGGGCGTCACCATTCGCCTGCGGAAGGAGATCCAGGAGGCTCTGGAGATCTTGCTGCAGCGGCCCCTAAGCCGGGTTCCTGGCTATGATACCCGCGCTCTGATCGAAGCCGCTGATGCGGGTCAGATCGATACCCTGCTCTGTCTGGGGGGCAACCTGTACGCCGCCAATCCTGACCTGACCCAGGCGAAACGGGCTTTATCCCAGGTGGAGACCATTATTTACCTGGCGACAAAACCGAACCTGGGCCACTTTCACGGACTGGCCGTCCAGAATACCCTGATCCTGCCCGTGTTCACCCGGTTTGAGAATCCCCACCGAACGACCGTAGAGTCGGGCAACAATTTTGTCCGCCTGAACGATCCGGGGGAGACCCACCTCAAGAACGGGAACCTGGTTTCGGAAGTGGAATTTCTGACGGAACTGGCCCACCGGTTGCAGGGCGATCGGCCTGTGGATTGGCGCAATCTGCAGGATACCCGCTATGTGCGTCAGTTGATTGCCCGCACCATTCCCGGTTATGAGCCGATGGCAGCGATCGATGAGACCGGTGCAGAGTTCACGATCGGGGGACGGATTTTCACCAAACCCCAGTTCTCTACCCCCAGCGGCAAAGCCCAGATGTTTGCCACGCCCCTACCCCAGTTGAGCCTGCCCACCAGAGCAGGGTTTGGTCTGCCAGATGATGTTCCGGGTCTGGTGGTGATCCTGGGTACGGGTCGCAGCTATGCCCAACATAATACGGTGGTTTACAAACCAGGAGACCATTATCGAGGCATGCCCCACCGCAACTGCATTCTGATGTGTCGATCGGATGTGGAGCAGGCCGGATTACGAGAGCACCAGCGGGTCACTGTGCGAGGCGATGCGGGCCAACTGGAGCAGGTAGAAATTATCTATGGGTCCATCCGCCCTGGGGCGGCATTGATGTTCTATCCCGAAGTGAATGCCATTTTTAAAGCCAGAGTGGACGAACGATCGGGCACTCCAGCCTATAAGCGCGTGCCTGTGGTGGTGTATGGGTAGGGGGCGATCGACTTATTAGAACCAGCACCTCTTTGTTCGTCGCCCTCTACAGGTCCAGGGACTGGATGGCCAGATCTTTCAAGGTGAGGGTGAAGTTGCGACAATCCCCAGTAGCGACAAAAGTGACGATCGTCTCACAGACCACCGCCACTGTCAGCATCACCAGATTGCGGGCCAGGGGATAGTCGCACACATCATCGTTGGCATCGGAGGGCACCCGATACCCGTCATTCCAGATCACTTCGGCATAATCCGAGGCCAGACCAGCATGGAGGCAGGGTGTGCCGCTTTGCTCAGCGAAGGATTTGAGCACCTGACGGGCCGTACTATTGTCAAAGGCATCCACAATCAACGGGCTGCCCTTAAGCAATTGAGCCGCATTGGCAGCGGTCAGGGCTTTGGTTTCGGCCCCGATCTTGATCCCGATCGCCCGGTACAAACTATTCGCCAGAATTTTAGCCTTGAAAGCACCCACATCAGACCGGTAATAGGGCTGGGTGGATAGGTTGCGCTCCTCAATTCGATCGTAGTCAATCACGGTCAACTGCCCAAACCCCGATCGGGCCAGGGTTTCTGTGATATTTGCCCCCAATGCCCCTGCGCCGCAGATGGTTACAGGAAAAGTCCTGAGTCTGGCCATCACGGTTTCGGAGCGGTAAAGCTGCTCATGGAAAAAGATGCTCATGGTTTTCTACCACTCTCGTTGTTCGATGACCCCGACCAGGGATTGCAGGTCAAAGTCCCGATCTCGTCCATCCAGACAGATTCCGGAACTGATCACGGTCAGATCATTTTTCCCGATCGCACTGGTGTGTCGCTCTCCATTAGCGGTGGTCCAATCCACAGTCCAGTAGTCGCCCCGGTCCTGGACCTGCTGTAAGTCTCCGCCCCCTATCTGCAAAGCCCGGCGCAGCCGGTTTTCATCCTGCTGAGGCTGGGAGAATCCCTCAATCCGCTGGGTGACCAGGTCATAGAGGGTTTTCATCTCCGGGGTCATGCCCTTAAATTGTAAGTTCTGGAGGGGGGTCCGCTGCTGCAGGGCTGTCTGCAACGCCGCAGTTAGATCGGGATCGGAGCGGCGATCGATCGCCTCAAACCAGCAGGAATAGCCATTCCAGCGGACGACGACCTGCTCAAAAGGGACTCCCTCTGTGACCAGATGCACCAGGACAGGCTTCACCCGCTTCAGACGCTGCCGGATGTCCGCCTCATTCACCGGATAGGCAAGCCAGGTTTGCCCCCGGAGCAAACTGGCCAGTCGCAGGCGCACGATCGGGAAATGCTGCAAATACTCCGTCACCTGGGGTAAATCTGCTCCTTCGATCAGGGTGGCTATCTGATCATTGATGGGTTGAAAGATACCCCAGCCCTCAAAATTTTGAGGCTGGGGCTTGAAGGTATAGACCATCCCAGCCAGGCGCGTCCGCACCTGCCCTCCCAGAACACAGGGAGCCAGAAATTGGGTGGAGCGCACCTGGGTTTCCTGGGCTGCCATCTGCTGGATTAGCTTGCGAATATCTGTCATAAACCTCCCTCCTCAACTTGATTGAAAGCGGAGCCAAGAGTTAGAAGTCAGCCCGTACTCCTACTTCCTGGATCCTGACTTCTCTCCGGGTCCGCATCAAGGGGATTGCTGCTGCAAAATCTTCCGGACTTCCATTAACGTCTGTCCTAACCGATTCTTGCCAGAGCCATCTTTGCCGCATCCCCAGTAATTATCGATCGGAGAATTTTCAACCAGCAGTTCTTCCCCTGTGGACAGTAGAATGGCCCGAATATCGGCATGGGTCTGGAACTTTTGTAACACCGCCCGGTACATGACCCCATCTTTCACCTGGTTCCAATCCAAACGTAAGGGCAGGGAGCGATCTCGGCCTAGGTTGGCAGCTTCCTTGGGTTGCTTGGCCTGCCGAATTTTTTCCAGGAAAGGAGTGCCGACAAATTTTTGCGCCTGGAAGTAATGTTCACTGGTTGGCCAGTACAGCTCATCTAGCATGAAGCCATGGGCTGAGAAATTGGAGAAACATCCGTAGGGCTTTTCCCGTTCCACATAAAAGTAAATGGGCATGGTTATCGACCTGAATCAGGACATCCAGTTATACTACAAATACTACAATCGTAGATCCAGATTGTCTACATAAACTTCCAGGGGGGCATCTCAGGGATATCAACATCAGGGATATCAACATCAGGATTGAGGCTCTGATTTTACATCTTGTTTAATTGCTAGAAGTGCTGCCAGAAGACGGTTTTTGTCAAATCTTCACCTTCTCCAACCAGTGATTTTGCAGCAATCTTCTTGAGATTTTCATGATTTAGCCTGTTGTCTTTATCACAAGTACAATCGACCTTCCCTATGCTACTTACATATCAAAGTTTGAGTGGCTTCACGGATTCACATAACTGGTAACTAAGGCTGGGAGTTATATGGTGGCTAAGACTTTTTCAAGCAAATTACTGACGGCTCTAGGTGTAGGTGTACTGTCCATGGGCACCCTGGTTGTATCCAATGGGCGTGCTGATGCGTTTACCTTTGGTGCAACCTGGGATGCAAATTGTGTTGGCAATCCCAGCCCTGATTCCTGCTCCCTACAAAAGTTGCTGGATAGTCAGGGAATTACGGTAGATACAACCAATCCCACCCCCGTTGAGCTTTTTGGCCCAGGAGCATCGACCGGTAAAGTTCTGTTTAGTGTGGCTCAAAATGCACCTAAGAACAAGTTTGGGGTTTACGATCCGACAACTCTGGCCTTAACCCAACTGATTGCTGGTACGCCCAATTCTCCCAACCTCTTACCGGGAATCTATACCTTTGCCTATGAATCTGCCAGCCAATTCGGCTTTTATCTGGGGGCGGATGATCAGATTTTCTATAGCCAAAGCGCTTTGAATTCTGGTCAGAAGCAGCAATTCCTCGCCTACAAACTGAGTTCCAGCACAGCCACAAAGCAGGACTATGCGATTGCTTTTGAAGATCTAGAAATTAATAAGGCCAGTGATTCTGATTTCAATGACTTCGTAGCCCTGGTTTCAATTCAGACGACCGCTGTTCCTGAACCCGCTGTAGTGGGAAGCTTGGGCCTGATGGCCGGGATGTTAACCCTGACTCGGCGGCGGCGGCGATCGATCGAAGGCTAAGGCTTTCAGCTTGAATGAGCGGGCATGCTTTTTGAAGACCGCTGATTATCATGCCTTCAAGAAACCATGGATTGCAATTGCAGGCTATCTCCTGAGGGGGGTAGCCTCTTTATTTTGATCCATTTCTTGCCCTAACCCCTTCCACTGTAGCAGCGCAACACTTTACAATTGGCAACGTTGCTATTGACCTGGCAAAAATTTGTCGGGGTTTTGCATGACTGAAATTCAGCCTGTCCTGGCTACAAAAGCAGTACTCATTGTCTCTGAGGTACGCTAAGGATCGTGGATTAAATAACCTGGAGTTCTTCAGCCCTCACCCCCAACCTCTTCCCTTCTCCCAAATTTGGGGATGAGAGGGCAGGGGGGTGAAGGTCGTCAGGGGTTTAGCACTTTATTTAATCCATGATCCTCAGTAATGCTTGAAGGTGGTCATTAACTGTTTGTCGCATTGAAAACTCTAGAGAGTAATTATGAAAGACCTCACTCGGTATCGAAACATCGGCATCTTTGCTCACGTAGATGCAGGTAAGACGACCACAACTGAAAGAATCCTGAAACTGACTGGCAAGATCCACAAAATTGGTGAGGTGCACGAAGGGGCTGCGACAACAGACTTCATGGAGCAGGAGCAGGAACGCGGGATTACAATCCAATCTGCTGCCACAACCTGTTTCTGGAAAGATCACCAACTGAATATCATCGATACCCCAGGGCACGTTGACTTCACGATCGAGGTGTACCGCTCCCTGAAGGTGCTGGATGGTGGCATCGGGGTTTTCTGCGGTTCTGGTGGGGTGGAACCCCAATCTGAGACCAACTGGCGCTACGCCAATGATTCCAAGGTGGCCCGGGTCATCTATGTCAACAAGCTTGATCGGACCGGAGCAGATTTCTTTCGGGTGGTGAAGCAGGTTGATGCAGTCCTGGCAGCCAAACCTCTGGTGATGGTGCTGCCCATCGGTGTAGAAGAACAGTTCGTCGGTGTGGTTGATCTGCTCACCCGCAAAGCCTGGGTCTGGGATGACTCTGGTGATCCGATGAACTACCAGATCCAGGAAGTTCCCGCTGACATGAAGGATCAGGTCGAAACCTATCGCGAACAGTTAATTGAACTGGCCGTTGAGCAGGATGACGCGGTCATGGAAAAGTATCTGGAAGGGGAAGAGCTGACCATTGATGAAATCAAGCATTGTATCCGTAAGGGTACGCGCGACATGGCCTTCTTCCCCACCTACTGCGGCTCATCCTTTAAGAACAAGGGGGTCCAGCTTGTCCTGGATGCGGTGGTGGATTATCTGCCGAACCCCATGGAGGTTAATCCCCAGCCAGAGGTTGATTTGGAAGGCCATGAAACGGGTAACTTTGCGATCGTAGACCCAGAGAAACCTCTACGGGCCTTGGCTTTTAAGATCATGGACGATCGCTTTGGAGCACTCACCTTTACCCGCCTGTACTCCGGCAAGCTGGCCAAAGGGGACACTGTGCTGAACACGGCTACGGGTAAAACTGAGCGGATCAGCCGTCTGGTGGAAATGCATGCCAACTCTCGAGAAGAAATTGAGTCGGCTCAGGCTGGGGATATTGTGGCGATCGTGGGCATGAAGAATGTCCAGACGGGGCACACCCTCTGTGATCCCAAAAACCCAGCCACCCTGGAACCGATGGTGTTCCCAGAACCAGTGATCTCTATTGCGGTCAAACCCAAGACCAAAGGTGGGGATGAGAAGATGGCCATGGCCCTCCTGAAAATGGTGCAGGAAGATCCATCCTTCCACATGGTGACGGATGAGGAAAGCGGCGAAACCATTCTGAAAGGGATGGGTGAGCTTCACCTGGACATTAAGGTGGACATCCTGAAGCGGACTCATGGCATCGAGGTTGAGGTGGGTAAACCCCAGGTGGCCTACCGTGAATCTATCACCAAGCGTCTTGAAGACGGCTATACCCATAAGAAGCAGTCGGGTGGTTCGGGGCAGTACGCTAAAATCGACTACATTGTTGAGCCGGGTGAGGCGGGGACTGGCTTCCAGTTTGAATCCCAGGTGGTTGGTGGGGCTGTTCCGAGGGAATACTGGGCTGCGGTTGAAAAAGGTTTTGAAACCAGTATCACCAAGGGAGTCCTGGCTGGCTTCCCCTGTGTGGATTTGAAATTCACCCTGGTTGGTGGTGGCTTCCACCCGGTTGACTCCTCCGCCCTAGCCTTTGAGATTGCGGCCAAAGCGGCTTATCGGCAATCAATTCCCAAGGCTGGTCCCCAATTGTTGGAGCCGATCATGAATGTGGACGTGTTCACACCCGATGATTACATGGGAGATGTGATTGGTGACCTAAACCGCCGTCGGGGAATGATGAAGTCCCAGGAGACGGGTCCGACCGGAGCGCGGATCAAGGCGGATGTCCCGCTGAGTGAGATGTTTGGCTACATTGGAGATCTGCGGACCATGACCTCTGGTCGGGGACAGTTCTCCATGTCCTTCTCCCATTACGCGCCCTGTCCCAACAATGTGGCGGAAGAAGTCATCCGTGAGACCAAAGAACGGCAGGCTGCCTCATAGGCCATCCGTGCAATCAGCCTAAACCCGGTGCCCCATGGTCCCAATCCCCAATTGTTGGGTAAGACAAATGAGCAGCGGGTTTTCGGCTGGGCATTCTGAAACCGCCTGCTGGCTTCGACTCCGCTCAGCCAGCAGGGATACTCCCTTGGACTAAAGAGAGCTGATTAACCAGTAGGTCACCATGTTGCCTCGACCTTTGATCGGAATCTCACCCCGGCGCTCAAATTTGAAATGGTCTTTCAGATATTCATAGGTTTGAGCTGTGACTTGAATTTTCCCGGCTTCCCCAGTAGATTCCATCCGACTGGCAATATTGACCGTATCTCCCCAGAGGTCATAAATAAACTTTTTGATCCCAATCACCCCAGCAATCACAGAGCCGCTGTTAATCCCGATTCGAAGCTGGAAGGGATTGCCATTCGGATGATAGAAGTGACGGATTTCCTGCTGCATCTCCAGAGCCATCTTAGCCATGGCGGCTGCATGATTGGCCATGGGAATAGGTAAGCCTGCTGCCACCATATAGGCATCTCCGATCGTCTTAATCTTTTCGATGCCATACTGCTCGGCCAACTGGTCAAAGGCGGAAAAGATTCGGTTCAGCATTTTTACCAGATCGGAAGGTGGAATTTGGGCGGAGACAGCGGTAAAGTCCACCAGATCCGCAAACAAAACCGTGACTTCCTCATAATGATCAGCGATCGTCTGCGGCCCCATCTTGAGGCGGCGGGCAATTTTATAGGGCAGAATATTTGTCAGAAGTTGTTCGGCCTGTCGGCGTTCTCGCCGCAGTTCCACCTCCATAGAATGGCGATCGGTGACATCCTGGACAGTCCCTTCATAGTAAATCAGGCGATTGGTTTTATCCCGGACCTCCCGAATATTCTCAGAAATCCAGATACGAGTGCCATCTTTGCAGGTCACTTCCGACTCAGCCCCTGAAATATGGCCATACTGATGGAGATAAACGCTCAGTTCCTCCCGCCGCCCCGGTTGAACATAGAGCTGCTGGCTGATGTCTGTCAGGTTTGTAATCAGATCTGCAGCAGAATCATAGCCCAAGAGCATTGCCAGAGCAGGATTAGCACTGAGATACCGACCATCTGGACTGATCTGAAAAATCCCTTCGGTCGCATTTTCAAACATGCTCCGATATTTAGCCTCTGCCTGTTTGAGCTGCTGCTGTTGCTGGGACAGGATAAGTTGATGCTTGACCCGCATCAGGACTTCTTCCATGTGGAAGGGTTTGCTAATGTAATCTGCTCCACCGACAGCAAATGCCCTTGCCTTATCTAAAACATCATTTAGGGCACTGACGAAAATGATAGGAATATCCTGGGTTGACTCGGTGCTCTTTAACTTCTGACAAACCTCATAGCCATCCATTTCAGGCATGGAAACATCCAGCAGAATCAAGTCTGGTTGTTCGGCGGCAGCTATCATCAGCGCCATAGAACCACTGATTGCTTTTTTGACCTGATATCCTTCCCCAATCAGCAATTCAGAGAGCAGGTAAAGATTCTCAAGTTGATTATCCACAACTAAAATGTTGGCGGTTGGAAGCAAGGACATGACTTTAAGACAAGCCTGTGTGACTAGAAATTGTCAAAAGCAAACCGGTTAGAAGCAGAACAAAATCGAGTCAGATTCTGGCTTCTCCAAGTAATCTTTTCTCTGTGATGAGATTTATGCTCTTCTAAGATAAAACCAGTTCTCCAAATTTACAGTAGTTCTTTCATGAATTAGTTCCATTTCCAAAGTTGGGTGTAAGGATCATACTAACAAGACCAATTTGACCGGAAGTGGGAAACCTCAGATTGTCCCAAAACAGGGAGATTTCCAATATGGGGATCCAGTTGGAAATGGCCTTAAGGATCTCCTACTGATAGCAAATGACAGGCACAACTTGATGGCGTCAGTTCGATCTGCAGGGTCGTATGTTTGATCCTGAAATGATCCCTCAAATCATGGCAAATTTGAGCCAGGTATTCGTCTCCAGGGTGCCCTGCCGGAATGACCAGATGAGCTGTCAGAGCTGCTTCAGTGGTACTCATACCCCAGATATGGAGGTCATGCACATCGGCGACTCCAGGGCGTTCAGCCAGGAAAGTTCGAACTGCCCGTTCATCGATATGGGCAGGGACTGCATCGATCGCCAAGTTAAAAGACTCCTTCAACAAACCCCAGGTGTTGATCATAATGGCAAAACTGATCAATAGGCTGAAGGCTGGGTCTACCCAGGTCCAGCCACTGAAGAGAATCACAACCCCGGCCAGCACCACACCCAAAGAGACCAGGGCATCGGCAGCCATGTGCAGGAAAGCAGCCCGGATATTGATGTCCTTTTCCCGATCGGCCATAAACATGAGGGCTGTAATCCCGTTAATCCCAATTCCCACCGTTGCGACCGCAATCATTGTGCCCCCAGCCACCTCAGGTGCAGATTGGAAACGGTGTACCGCTTCCCAGGCAATCCCCCCTGTGACCACCAGGAGCAGCAGTGAATTCATCAATGCGGCCAGAATGGACGATCGTCGCCAGCCATAGGTTCGGCGCGGGGAAGGCTGGCGAGCAGACAACAGGATAGCCACCCAGGCCAGTACCAAACCCACCGCATCATTCAGATTATGGCCAGCATCGGCAATCAGGGCGATGGAATGGGCCAGGATACCATAGACAAACTCCACCACAACAAAGCCCAGGTTCAGCCCCAGACCGATGATGAACGCCCGATTGTACCCGATGGGAAGGGGGGAATGGCCATGCCCATAATGCCCGTGGCGGTGCTCGTGAGATTGGTCAGGGGGATGGTGGGAATGATCCTGGGGATGAGCCATAGATTAAGGGGTTTTCCGATACCATTGCAGGTACCACTGCTGCATCTGTTCAATTTCCCTGGTTTGGGTCTTGACGATCGCCTGGGCCAGATCACGGATTTCCGGGCGTGGATTCTGACTCAAAACCATTTGAGCCATGCGGACTCCCATCCTATGATGGAGAATCATCTTCTCCAGAAAAGTCTGATCAAAATCTGGAGCAGTTTTCAGAGCTTCCAGGTCAAGGGACCGACATTTGCTGCTCGGCATCATTCCCATCCTCAAGCTTCTACCCGGCTGGCTGTAGGCTCCGGGCGAAGAAAATCGACCTCGACCCATGCCAGGGACCCAATCAGGTATCTCAGTACCATACCACTGTTGATACCAGGTCCGCATCTGATGATTTTCCTGGGTCTGGGTTGTTCGAATGGACTGGGCCAATGCCCTGATTTCCGGATGCTGGGCCTGACTTAAAGCCAGTTCCGCCATGGCGATCGCAGCCTGATGGTGAGGGATCATCATCAGAATGAAATGCTGCTCAACCTGGGCCATCATCCCCAGAGAACCGGGGGGTGAGCGGTCGGGATCGGCCAGGGGAACTTCGGAGATCGCCAGAGATCGGTCCGAAAAAGCTGGTGTTGCCTGCAGGGGAGCTTTTCTGGCGATCGTCAGAGTAATCGCGATGCTCCCAATGAAAAGACCTGCGACTCCACCCATCACTAAGTTCCGATTCATCAGCCACACCTCGCTGTGAGATGGTCCCATCCATAGATGGGGGGCGGATCTTCTGTAAGAAGTGCAAAAGAGCGCTTACAACTTGAACCTAGCAAAAAAAGTTGAGGATTTTGTGAGGGTCTGGATTCTTTGCTGAATGCAAATATGAATTACCCTCATCCCCAACCCTTCTCCCGCAGGAGAAGGGAGCTAAAACTCTTGTTCCCTCTCCTTTGGGAGAGGGCTAGGGTGAGGGCTGCATAAGGCTCAAGCACGAAAATCATACTTCTGCCTGGATTCTTTGCTAGCTGAGCATTTTCAGATAACCCAAAAAGATGTTGATAATCCTTTGGAGAAGGGTGGAAATCTACTAGATTTAAGGTTGGATTGACAGGAGACATAAGTAATGGAAAATCGGATTCAACCGCAAATTGCCAAAGTCTGGCAGTCCCTTACCGATCCCAGTGTATTGGACACTTACAGACAGACTGTGGCTGTGACCTGGAAGCTCCTCAAAGAGCTTGTGCTTCTTGTCTGGTTACTGCTTTGTTTAGTTCTGGTCTTAGGGGATTGGTTCTGGGCCAACTCGATTTTGGCTGGGCGTAATTTTCGGGATTGGCTTAATTCAAGAAAGGAAGTAGACAGTCAGGAACTGGCCTCCAATGCGGGTAAAGCCCTCCTCAATGCAGGGGTTTCCAGTGTGTTTTCCATTATGGCAACAGCCCGCAACCAGGTTGGCCTGGAAGGAGAGCCTCAGGTCGCCACCCTGCTGCAGGAGTCTGAAGCAGAGGCACCCACAGCCCCCCCTGCTAAGCCTGCATCCCCTTCCGTGGCCACCAAACCCCCGGTGGTTCCCTCTGCGCCTCCGGTGCCTCCCCCAGCATCCTCTGGGGACTCTGACGCTTGAGCCTATCTGAAAAACGTAATAACGTTATAGCCGTCCCCATCTGGATTAGGATGGGGTGTAGGGTTCCACTCCTACATGGAGGTTCCGCCCTCCCTGTTCTAACTCATGCGGTGACGGCTACAGATACAACGGTCCTACGGCAGGTATAAAACCAAGGCAGACCTTAGGGTGGGCAGCCTACTTTACCTCGTAGTTTGTTTTTTGGAAACTGCCTCAATTAGCCGCGAATAGCGCGAAGAAAGTCCTTGATCGCTTGGGGCTGCTCTTGAGGCCGTACATGTTGGGCCAGAACCTGTAAATTTAGGGCCGGGAAGAACTGGCTGTGAGAGACTTCCCGATAGAGTTGTTGACGTAAGTCGTAAAGAGTGAGCTGCTGATTCTGCCAGATCAGTACTTCCGGAATCCCCAACCCCTGGTAAACAGCCAGCTTATCCACGCCGCCACTGGTCAAATTCACTTCGATCGCAAAATCAGGAAATTCTTTGAGCGTCCCCACACAGTAACATTCGTCGGGTTCTAACCCACGAGCCTGCGCTTCCCGGCGAAATGTGGTTGAGCCATACCCATGTAAAGGAATATCAACCTCCTCTGCATAGCGTTCCAGCAGTCTGGCAATGATCTTTTTGATCATTTCATGTTCCGCAGAAGGCATAAAGATTTCTAGCGTTCCTTCCAGGTAGATGAGTCGCAAGCCGGGATAGTCCCCCAAGGTTGCTAACAGACTCTCGTATTGCGGCCAGGTCACACCCGGTAAGACCAGTCGTTGTTCTTCGGTGGGAGAGGACGGTTGAATTATTGTGGCCATGGGTTTATGGGTCAGCCTTCAATCCATTGTATAGTGCCCCAGGTCGGTACTGGAGTAGGCGAAACGTCGCCTCTTTTCTCCTGGAGAGATCTGGAGGTGGGTTAAAGACTCGCCCTCGCAAACCCATGCCGGCCCTGGGGGCCATCCCTCCAAGAAAAGAAAAGGATTACAGCCAATTCCCCACCAGGATATAGGGAGCCCAGAAGAAAGGATGTTCGTGCTCTGGAACCTTGAGTAGGGAAAGCTGCGCCTGTCGCAGGGCCTCCGATTTGTTCAGGCGACCGCCACTGAACTCCTGATAGAACTGGATCATCAAGGAACTGGTGGCTTCATCACTCACATACCAGAGGGTGCCAAGGGTGCTGCGGGCACCAGCTCGGACCGCCACCCCAGCCAGCCCCAGGGCTGCCCGCCGATCGCCCACTGCCGTGCGACAGGCACTCAACACCAGCAATTCGATCACGGTCTGCTGTTGACCTTGCCTTGTGCGTAACAGGTCAGTTAACTGGGTTACATTCAAGCGCTCATCCCAGGTCAGAATAAAAGTCCGATCGGCCCTGGAACTGAACTCTCCATGGGTGGCCAGGTGCACCACAGGCGCATTGGAAGTCTGTAACTCTTGCTGGAAGTTCTTCACCGTAAAGTTGTTGTTCAGCAAGACTTCACTGGGAATGTTGCTCTGGATTTTGGCGATTTCGGCCTGGACACTGGGGAGGGGGGTAAACCCCTGGCTGGCTTCACTGACCCCAGCCGCTAGAACTTTGATTTTCTCCCGTTGCAGAGGCTTCAAGTCCACCAGTTGTAAACCCGGAGCTACCGCCACCGCATACTTTTCAATCAGGTAATTCTGACCATCGAACAGGGCCGCCATGGGCACATTTCGCATCGGTCCATCTAGAACAAAGACCAGAGTTTTGATGTTCTGGACCTTGAGATCTTGCTCCACCGGTTTAATTAGCCAGTTGTAGACCTCCTGGGCAATCTCGAAATACTCCAGCGAGTTCTGATTCGAGAGGGAGACCCGGAGGGATTTCAGTGTAGCCTCGATCGTCTCCCGGGGAACTGCCGTGGCATAGTGGCGCAAGGGTTGTTTGGCCAGACTGAAGATGACTTCAATCCGATCATTGAGCAGAATCGGGTAAATCACGGCTGCTGATCGGTCCACCTGGTCAATCTGGGCAGGCACCCCTTCCAGACAAGCCTGACGGAAAAAGTCCTCCAGTTCGGCCATTTGCAAGGACTCGATCGCTGTGCGGGCCTGATTCAGATTTTGCTGGCTGGTTTCTGGCCCAGGCTGGAGCAGCAGGCTCACCAGTTCACGATAAATCGGCTCCACACTGTCCCGAAACGAGAACTGCACATCGGGATTCATGGAAACCAAGTCACTGCGAAGCGTATTCAAGGTCTTGACGGCTTCGCTGTAGGCAGCGATCGCCACTGTCGTTTCTCCAGTTGCCTGGGCTAACCGCCCCGCCTGCCATTGCCAGCGATAGGTGATATCCCTGGCCTGGATCGCCTGGGCCTGGAGCAGGGCTTGCTGGGTCAACTGTTTCGCCGATCGCCAATCCTGCATTTGCTCATATAAATGGCCCAGACTGCCAATCGCAAAAGTTTCAGCCCGTTGATCACCCAGTTCCTGGGCCTGCTTCACCGTGGCCTGAGCAAATTGGAGCAGGGTGGACCAGGATGGAATCGCCGGGCTCTGAGCCACTTCCAGAACCTGGCGCAGGCGCTCCAGATTCTGGACAAAATTGATCCGGGCATAGATCGCCTGACGACTGGCTGGAAGATCCCTCAACTGGGTTTGCAGGGGCAACACCATCGCCAGGGCGTCGGACCATTGTTCCTTCTCTAGCAATAGACTGAACTGGTTTAACCGGGCCTGCACCTGGGTGGCCGGGACGGGGGATAGCTCGGCAGCCTGCTGATAGGAAGTGAGGGCGGTCGCATGGTTTTGCAGAGCACGGGTGGTATTGCCCAGGCTCAGGAGCGTTTCTGCAACCAGGGGATCAGAGTTTAGCGCTTTCAGGATAGTTAAGCTCTGAGTTAAGACTTGCTTGGATAACTGTAAGTCTCCTGCCGCCCGCAGGGTGTTCCCCAGGCTGCGGAGCGCCACCCCTTTGGTGACGGAATCTGGCTGTTTTTCCAGAACCTGATAGACTTCGGTCAGTTTCTCCAGAGCTCGATCGTAAAACCCCAGGGTCTGCAACGCCTGGGCCTGGTTAATCGAAGCCAGGGTGACGCCTTCCGTATCACCGGCCTGGGCATAGAGGAGGGTAGCCTGTTTCCAGTCCTGGAGAGCCAACTCCGCCCGCCCCGTTTTCAGCAGCAATTGCCCACGGGTGTTGAGCAGCTTGGCTTTGATCAGGGGCAGATCGGGACGATCGAGGCTGGGGATCGCGATCGTGGTCAACCCGATCTCAACGGCAGACTCGGCCTCAGACCATCGATCCAGTTTCTGGTAAACCAGGGAGAGGACATTTTGGGCCAGGGCCTGGACAATTGGATCGCCCCCGCTGGTTGCGATCGCCTGCTGCAAGACCTGCGCCGCTTCTCCATAACGCTGGGCACCGTAGAGCTGAAGGCCCATCTGTAACTGTGCCATTGCTTCTCCGTTAGAGGCGACCAGAGCACTGGAGCCTGGGGTGACTGGAGCTTGGGCCAGTAGCGGCGGAGCCTGGAGAAACAGTCCCAACTGCACGGTCAGGCTGAAGGTCAGCAATCCCCACAGGCAAAGCCGGATGCCCCGCCATAGTTGACGCGACCCTTGCCTTAAAAGGTGAAGGGGGTGTAGACGATGGAGAAATAAAGACCGTTTTCTTGCCATGATTGTCGAGTTGCAGGTACGGAGATGAATGGAATGCCCCACTGAAAACGGGCAGTCAGATAATCGCCCTGACGCCACAGGAGGCCGAACCCTCCGGCAAACAGGGTATTGGGTTGCAGGTCGGCTCGACCGGTATTCCAAACGGTGCCAAAGTCTAAAAAGGGCGTGAGCTGGAGCAGGCCATCTACCTCAGGCACTCGCAGCACGGGGATGCGAAACTCAGCCGAGATCAGCGCCCCGTTGTCCCCGAGAACGAAGTCTCGCCGGTATCCTCGGACGGTGCTGGGGCCGCCAAAACTGATTTGCTCCAGGGGCACCAAAGCCCGATCGGCCAGTTGCAAATCCGTGCGCAGAATGGCCAGGGTATCGGGGGCCAGCAACCGGATGTACTGAGCCTGCCCTCGCCAACTGAAGAAACGGCTATCGGGCGGGGTGGCATTGATCGTATCCCCCAGCAGGTTCAGGCCCAGGCTGAACTGGGAATAGGCTGCAAATACCTCCTCGCTACCCCGCTGGGAATATTCCTGGAAGAAGCGCAGGGCTGAGATCCGGGTTTCCCCCCGATCGTTGGCTCCGATCGCCAGGGGAAAGGGAAAGCCCAGGAGAGCGGTTTCGGTTTCCTGATGGTTCACGGTCATGCCCACCGCAATTTCCTGGGAGGGGGTTCTCAGCACAGGCTGCCGCACACTCAGTTCATAGATGCGGGAGGCCGCAGTGATATCCAGGATGCTGAAGGGGGTTTCAATCACCCTGCTGGAGGTGGTGGCATACAGCAGCCTCAGGCTGGTGTTGTAGGGACTGAGGGGGATGTTATAGCTGACGGTCAGACCGTTGCTACCATCCGTATTGGTGTAGTCCAGGCTGATGCTGTCTCCCAAGCCCAGCAGATTGGCCTGGGAAACCTGAATTCCCCGTTGTTCACTGCCAACACCGGGGGAGCGGCTATTGTCGAAACTCAGTTGGGCTCGGAAGGTTTTCGCTTCACTCACTTGAACATTGAGAATGCTTTTCCCCGGCGTGGGACTGGCCGACAATTCCGCCGAGATGTTGGCAATCAGGGGATCCAGCTTCAGCAATTGTAACGCTTCCATCACCCGGTTGATATTGAGGGGAGGATCTGCCGCGATCGCCAGACGACTCTCGATATAGCCTGGGTCTAACCGCTGGGTTCCTTTGACCTGAATGGATTCCAGACTTCCCTCCAGAACCTGGATTTTGACCACTCCCCCCTGGGGCTGGAAAGACTGATTCGTGGGGATAAAAGCCCCTGAATTCACATATCCCTGGCTGGTATAGAGCCGGGTCACGGCATCGGCTGCCTGGATCAGCTCCGTAGTGGTCAGGGTCCTGTTGGTGAACTGAGCCGTCACCTCTGCAAGTTTTTCTGGAGGAAAGAGGGTGCTGCCCACCACCTCAAAGCGGGTGACGGTGATGGCACTGGGTGGGGCAATGGGAGGCTGCCCCAGAATGGACTGTCCCACTATCTGACCTACGACTTGGCCTGCAATCAACGAATCCCGCTCCAGAAACTGGCTGAAATAGATGGGTTGAAAGGAAGGTTGAGGCTGTAGATTGTTCGTGACAGGGTTAGAAATCCCTGATTCAGCCCAGGCTGGCTGCCTCTGACCACTGCAGGCCAGCACTATTAGCCATCCCAGGACGTAAAGCCAGTAGTTGTGGCCAGAGCTATTCACGGTCATAACAACGCTTTTTCGCAGCTTCAATCATCCAGGCAACCTTTCCCTGATCAGGCAGCAGAGCCGTTGGTTGAACCGGAATAGCGATGCCAGGCAGCCGGGTGTCTTCCAAAGTCGCATCACTGGTAAGCAATTCACCAGGATTCGCGGGCAGTCCCCCCTGCCCCAACAGAACAAAGCGACCTGTAGTTGCCACAGCCGGTCCTCCACAACCCTGCGCCACCAACCGGGAAGCATCCACCAGATCCCCAGGTAAAGGCCCCAAGCCCTTGCTGGGGTCAACGCCCGGTGTGTTGATGATGACCACACCGTTCACCCCAAAGGTTGAGCTGGCAGTGATGTCGTTCGTAGTATTGACTTGAGGGGTGGTCAGGGCAGATTGATAAGCAATCCCAAAAAGAGCCTGGGCGGTGATCTGGATATTCCCCCCCTTGCCCAAGAAGGCATTGGCGGTGATGTCGCTATTTTGATTGGGCAGGGCTACCAGAAACAGGGTAGAGATGGTGATATTCCCCCCGTCTCCTGCACCGCCGGTAATCCCCGATGTGGCTGAAATCTGACTGTTATTGGTCATCTGGATAATCCCCGGGACAGTCAGGAAAATATTGCCCCCCTGGGTACTGGAACTGGTGGCAACAATCTTGCCATTGTTCAGCGTCAGATTATTAGCCTGCAGGAAAATACTGCCCCCCGGTCCCGATCCCTGGCTGTTCACAGAAATTGTGGCTCCATTGGTGAGGATGACCAGGTTGGGGTCAATTTTGATATCTCCCCCCTTGCCGGTAGCCCCTGCGATCGTATTGGCAAAAATCCCGGTGCCGTCCCCATCGATGGCAATTTGATCCGTCACATTGATAACAATCGTGCCCGCATCCCCCTGCCCTGCTGTCCTGGCAATGATTTTGGCTCCACTGTCCAGCTTGAGGGTGTTGGCCTGGACCTGAATCATCCCGCCCATCCCGGACTTGCCATTACTGACACTGGAATCGATCGAAGATTGGTCAGACAGGTAAACCTGGTTAGCCCACACTGAAACTTGACTGGCTGTGCCTGTCCCCTCGGTCTGGGAGAACAGGGTGGAAACCTTGCTAAGGGTGAGGGTGCCGGTCTGGATCGTGACAGTTCCGCCGCTGCCACTGGCATCCAGAGCCACCCGGTTTCTGATGGTGGCATTGTTCAGCTCGATCGAGGTGGTGCCTTTGAGCAGGATATCGCCAGACTTGCCTGTGCCCAACTGGGCATTCTCAGAACTCACGGTTGCCCCATCCAGCAGTTGAATCTGGTTGGCCTGGATTTCAATTTTACCGGCGTTGCCCGTGCCGCCCTGAATGGCCACATTACTGGCCACCGATCCTCCAATCAGTTGCAACGTTCCATCCACCTGGATATTGATATTGCTGGCGTTGGCCGCACCGGTTCCCGTACTGCTGGTGGAGATCAGGGTACCGGTACCATAGAAATTCTTGGCCTGGATGATGATGTCACTTCCCTGAGAACCCTGACTCTCGTTGGCGATCTGGTTCTTACCTTTGGCCAGAATATCGCCCTGACTCTGCAGGGTAATCAGGCCACCCTGAACCCCGGCACTGGTAATCCCACTGGCTGCCCCTGGATTGGCCAGCATCTCGATATTCCCACCGCTCAGAACCGTGACCGTTCCTCCATTGCCCGGATTTTGGGTCTGCAGGGCGGAGGCATTAATCACCCGCAGGGTAATCCCGCTCTTGGACTGCATCAGCACGTTGCCCCCATTCCCGGCAAAACTGCTGACGTTGGTTGTTGCAGTCGAGATCGGTCCATTGGCCAGCACGGTGACCTGACCTCCATTGCGAACGGTTGCAGCACCAACTGTAGCAGCGGCTGAGATTGATCCGTTAGTACTCAGCCCCGTTGCCCCCAGGGTTGTCACAGCGCCACGGGAGTCAATCACCACCGTGCCCCCATTGGTGGCATTGCTGCTGACATTGATATTGTTAGTTGTGATATCCCCCGATAGCAGGGGATTGGCACTGTACTGATTGGTCAGATAGACCAGGGCTGGATTAGCAACAGGTGCATTCGAAATGGTAATCGCACCGGTTTTAATATTGGATCCCGTCAGGGTTGGCGTCTGGAGCGTATTGGGGGTAAAACCAGCCAGGGGAGGAGCCGTTGACGTGGGCTGCTGTCCATTAAAGGGGGCCTGGTTCCAATCAATTCCGGCCCGGATGTCGAGGGTACGCTGGGTATCACCGCCGATCGTCAAATCGGTGCCATTAGAGAGCTTGACCGCGCTGAGGGCATTATAGGGAATCGTTGTCCCCGGCAGTAAGTTGGTATTGCTGGGGTTAATCGTGGTGGTCTGAGTCCCGATCGCATTAATGGTAATGTTGCCGGTTTCTACACTCCCACCTGCCAGGATGTGCAGAGAGGCCCCCACGTAATTGCCAAGCTTCACATTCCCGATTGCCAGAATGATGGGGTCATTCGGGCTGATAACATCGCCCTGGCTGCCATCCAGTTGTTCCACTTTCAGATCCCGACCAGCAAAGAAACGGCCATCCCCTGTGACCGGATTGGCCGATCGTAGTATTAAATCTTGCCCTGCCACCAGGATGCTACCAGGATGCTGCAGGGCTGTGATATCTAGACTGCTGTTGCCCTGAATCTGTAAGTTCTCCCCGGCAAAGATCTGCAGGGGCGCGATCGGACTGTCGCTGATTTTGACCATGCCCTGGGCCTGCAGGGTGAGGTTTCCGGTGGTATTGAGGGTACTGCTGGGCAGAATCAGGTCTTGCTGAGCGGTCAGGGTGGCAGTTTGAGCAGTCAGAGTCTGGACCTGCACATTCCCCACCACGGATTCCACAGTGACCTGGCCCTGCAGGGCGGTCAACTGGCCTGTACTGGTCACTGAACTACCGGACAGGGTCAGGTCCTGACCCACTTTTAAGTCCCCTGCGTTGACGATCGCCCCCGTGGGCAGATTGCCAAACTGCACCCCGATCGGGACGTTCACGGTCAGCAGGGGCGGAGCCTGGGGATTAACTGCACTGAATTCCCCGCTACTGCCCAGGGTGAGGCGATCGGCAGTGCTGGCGACAAAGGAACCACTGATATCCAGGCGAGAATTTGGTCCAAAGTAAATGCCATTGGGATTAATCAGAAACAAATTGGCATTGCCCAGCACACCCAGGGTGCCTAAGATTTGAGAGGCCTGAGAGCCCGTAACCCGGCTGAGGATATTCTGGATCCCAGCCGGATTATTGAAATAGACTTGCTGGCCATTGCCCACATTAAACTGTTGAAAGCTTTGAAACAGAAAGCTCCCCTGTTGCGCCCCTCCCTGAATTAGGGTGGATGGGAGTCCTTTGATCTCAACACCGGGGGTCACGATGGAGGGGGTTGAACCCAAGGTATTATCTGGGACAATCTGAGCAAGGGCGCTCATCTGCACATTGAGCAGAAAACCGGAAATCAGGGCAGTACTGAGGGCCAGAGACAGCCGATGAAACCTGTTCCCATCGATCGGAGTGCTGAAGCCAGCTAATTTTCCGGAAATCATAACTGTATTAAGGGATCACACTCAAGAGGCAGGACATCAGTCTCACCCATTAGTCTGGGGAAAATTACAGATCAGACGCAACAATCAGTGTTTCGGTGATACTATCGCAGTCTTTCCGCAAAGAAAAGGGATTAAGGTTACAAAAACCAGGCCAATAGCACCTGAGTTTCTGTGAATCTGCTGAGAGAGAACAACTTACGAAACTTTTCCCTTTTACAATCTCGACGCGAAGCGGTCTGGAAACCGCATTATTACTTAATGAATTAGCCTTAACCAGACCTTGGCGGGGCTTCAAATTATCACTTCGTAAGTTGATAGTTATTGAGCGTTTTTTTTGGATTGCTTTAAATCTTTGACTTTCTGAAGAGGCCGAAGATCATTCCTCAGGGCAGCAAAAAGTCAGGATTATGATTGACTGACGACAGTTTTCACGTAGTAGCACGGCAAATCTAATTTGTTAGGTCAAACGTCTCTAAAACGCTTGAACTGTCCCGTGATCAAACCAACAGTTTAAGCTTGCCGTGCTAATAGGTTGGGTGGAGCAAAGGGAAACCCGACATTGTCAAGGGTTTTGCGTTGGGTTTCGGACCTCAACCCAACCTATAGATTTTAAGGAGCGTGGATTTAATAACTCCGAGATTTTCAGCCCTCACCCCCAACCCCCAACCCCTCCCCCTCTCCCGCCGGGAGAGGGGGCAGGGGGGTGAGGGCAAGCAGAAGTTTATCGGTGTTATTTAATTCTCATTCCTAAGGGTTTCAGGCGTTTTATCAGTCAATCCAGTTAGGGTTCAATGTTGTGCTTTGAAATTCAAAACTACTATCTCAATGATTGCTTTTCAAGATTCAATCATTCTGCTCTGAACTTTGCACGTTTTTCATCAAGATGAAGCTGCTTCAAAGAACATTAAACTGCTGATCCTGAACAGTACAGTTCAAGATTCAATCACCCCACTCTGAACTTTGCACCTTTTTCATCAAGATGAAGTTTCCTTGAAGGATAGAACAGGCTTTATTCAAGCTTTAATTAAGCCCAGTTCAGACTGCAAATCCTGAACCCGTTGACTTAGGACCTTCTGCCCTGTGATCCCTCTGCCATGCCGGTTTCAGTCCATGTTTTTTCTGTGAAGTCAGACCGCTCCTCCTTGATCTTCCTTATTCCAGAAGAATATGCTCTGCCTTATGATGTCTGATCTGGTAATTCTGCAGAGAAGGCATCCCAGTGTTTTCCCTGTAATTGGAAATGGTTTTCTTGAAGTGAAAGGATTTGCTTCGAGTTGGGAACGGATGTTGCTGGTTTTTTGATGAGTGCTCCAATAACTTTTGACTTATTAACTCTACATTCAGGCTAGGAGATGTTCAGGTATGGATCAGGGCAGAGCAAATTTTAATGTTCGACAGTGGGTTGTGCTGGCAGCTTCCGCATTGGGTGGGGTTTGTCTCAGTTCTGACCCATCCCAGGCGGCATTGATCTTAAACTTCAATAACGCCTACGATCAGGACAATAATCCCATTACTGAAATCAGTGAAGCGACGGGTGCGGTGAATTTAGCCGATGACCCCACGGCTGAGACCACATTCTTCTTTGAAAATATTATTCTCGATGATGGCGTTAACGAAGCCACGGTGACTGGTTTCGCCACAGCCAAGCAAGGTAACGTTTTACTCTCCACCCAGACCGGTGGCACTCTGCCAGGGGTGTTTATCAGCCTGTCTGGATTTAAGATTCAAGCAGCGGCAGGAAATACGGGTAATTTGAATCTCGCTGATTTTCTGACAGTCTCCGAAACCTTTGAGGGCTTCCCCTTCGGTCCCTATGCCGTTGGCCAGTCCTACATGGATGGCAATGTTTTAAACTCCAATGCGACCGACAAGCTCCAGATCGACTTTGCAGCTCAGTCGCCCGCAGGTGGAAACCTGGGCAATATTCTGACCTACATTGCGCCAACCTCTGCACCGAAATTGCCCATTGCTACGGGTAAAACCGCCGCTGGGGATTTTCCGCTACCGATTAACTTTAACAGCCCCACCCTCACCATGGTTGCAGACATCAATCTGGCTCCCGGTGGGACGTTTGACCTGCCAAATACGGTCTGTTTTGCGATCGCCAGTTTTGACACCATCACTACCGATGGCACCAACGAAACGAAGTTCACCCAGAATGATGCCCGCAATAGCTGTAAGAAATCTACCCCTGAAGCATCTCCTCTGGCTGGTTTGGCTGCCATCATTACCCTGGCCGGGGTGGGAATTGTAAAGCGTCACTCCTGATAGGGGATGGCAAGCAAGTCGGTTGAAATCGGCTGATTTGCAGTTCAGTGGAATGTTCTCTCTATTCTCTTAAGTCAACGGGACAGGGTCATGGCATAGCCATGACCCTATTTTTTGGGCATCAATAATCCTTGAATGTCCTTTTCCAATTCCTCTGGCTTTGTGGTAGGTGGATATCGTTTAACCACCGTGCCATTCCGATCGACCAGGAACTTGGTGAAATTCCACTTAATCCCCTCCGTCCCGAAAATTCCTGGTGCCGCCTTTTTCAGATATTGATACAGCGGATGGGCATTACTCCCATTGACCTCAATTTTCTGGAAAAGGGGGAAGGAAACCCCAAAACGAGTTTCACAAAAGGACTGAATCTGATCAGCGTTTCCTGGTTCCTGCTGACCGAACTGGTTACAGGGAAATCCCAGAATCACCAGTCCCTGACCAGCATACTGATCGTAGAGGGCCTGCAGCCCCTGATATTGGGGTGTAAAGCCGCACTGACTGGCCGTATTCACAATCAGTAAAACTTTGTCTTTATACGTGTTGAATGAGACTGAAGTTCCATCTAGACCTGTGGCAGAAACGTCGTAGATTGATGCAGGGATCTGTGCCGTCATGGAGCCTAACACTCTCTAAAATGGAAATATTACTTAATGATCTTACTACGATCGCTGCTGGTGGTGCATGCTCCCAACGTCAATGAATCTTTGGGCTGGTGATCAGCCACCCATGCAACCTCCGTCACTGTCTCTGCCTTTGCCACCGCCATTGAGGATGTCGGAACCAGGGTCCTTTGCCCATCACACCCTGACCCACCGCTGGCCCACGATCGCCCACCGTGTGATCCCAGAAAATAACTTTTCATCGGAGATTGGGGCCAGGCTGATCGCTCTGACCGAGGACTTATCGAGGGGCCGGGTCCGTCCCCTGCAGGATCAGGCACCGGACACAGCAGCTTGGCGATCGTATCTACAACCCTGGCTGGGAAAGCCCTGGCTGGAACTGCCCTGGTTTTTTGCTGAGGTTTACTTTTACCGTCGCCTGCTGGAAGCCACCCGCTATTTTGAGCCAGAGGAGGGGCAGGGCATCGATCCGTTCCGATCTCAGAAGCAGGCTGCGCTGCATACGGCTTTGGTGGATATTCAGGGCATGGGAGACTCTTGGAACGACTTGATTTACAGCAGCTTATGGGGCAACCGGGCTGACCTCAGCCTGCGGCCAGAGACTACAGTTCCAGCATTTCTGGGCCAGACTATGCACCAGAATCGAATTCTGGTCGATGATACGCCAGCATTGCAGGCTATCCTGCTCGATCGGTCCCATGCTCGACTGGATTGGATTGCCGACAATGCTGGATTTGAACTAATCTGTGACCTGTTGCTGATCGATCTACTGCTGAGGGACGCGATCGCCCAGACCGTACATCTGCATCTGAAATCCCACCCCACCTTTGTTTCGGATGCCACGATCGGGGATCTGCACCACACCCTCACGGCTCTGGCTGCCGATGTGGCTACCCGGTCTGTGGCCGAACGCTTGCAAGGCTTCCTGGAACAGGGACAGTTGCGTCTTGTTGCAGATCCCTTCTGGACTGCCCCCCTGGTATTCTGGGAAATGCCCGCTAACCTGCACCAGGATCTGAGCCAGTCCAATCTGGTGGTAATCAAAGGGGATGCGAACTACCGTCGCCTCCTGGGCGATCGTCACTGGCCCTTTACCACCCCTCTGGCAGACATTCTGGCCTACTTCCCTACTTCCCTGGTAGCCCTGCGAATTCTGAAATCTGAGATTGTGGTTGGCCTGGACTCTGAACAACTGAGAACCTTACCCCAGAAGGATCAGAGCTGGCTGGTTAATGGCAAGTGGGGTCTTATTCAGGGTTACTTTTGCTGAGAACAGCCCTGATTTTGTGAACGAATGTCGAGTCTGCGTTAAGAAGGGCAAACTCCCATCAAGAATGGTGTGATCCCAGGTTGGATGGAAAAAGAGCGGATTACCATAGGAGTATTGAGTTAGGTATTAATGCTTATGTCTGCTGCCACCCTATCTCGCCCTTCAATGACCCTGGAAGATGCTTACCGCGATACCAGAATTCAACAATGGTTGAAAAGCAAAGGCTGGAAGTTAGAAGCTCCCTGCTTCGGCTGGAACTACTGGCACATTGAACTGGGGCAAGGGGCCGTTCTGCCAGTGACACCCTTTTTGCTGATGAAGATGTACCTGAAAGACTGTCCTACCAGGGGTTAGGGGTGGAATGGCGTTATTACCTCCCAACCAGACTAGCCACCGCTATGAACATAGGTAAGGGCGCAACCTCTGCGCCCTTACAGAATCAATCCCCTGTGATAGCCAGATATTCAGATGGGGTTTCTCTCTCCTCCCCTCTTCTTTCAGGAATTGTGAGGACAGGTTTGCAAATCCTGTTGCATCAGGTGATCGCGAATGGCCCGCTGTTCTGGGCTGGCAGCTTCTAGCCCAATCCAGGCTTGAACAACTTCAGGATTAAACCCCACAAGATAACGATCGCCCACTCGCAGCAGCGGTCGTCGAATCAGCAAGGGGTTTGCCATCATCAGAGTCAGGGCTGTGGCTGCATCAACTTGCTCTGGAATAACTTCACCCACTTGAACCGCTGGGGCTGTGGGGTTAAACCATTCTGCTACCGGCAAATCTCCAAAAAACGGACGTAATCTCTCCGCTGTCCAGTTTTCCGTGAGGAGATTGCGTGCTTCCACCAGATGACCGGCAGCTTGTAATAGGGCTTTTTGGCGGGTGTTGTTAATACAACCTGGTTTTTCATAGAAAATTACCTTTGCCATACTATTCTCTTCCTCAATTCAGGCCAGAATCGCTCTGACTGATGATCCATTGCAGCTCCAGCCAAAACCGGGGGTCAGAGGTTCTCAGCTTGGACATGGGGTCCCGCACAATGCGGGTAGCATTAATGCAAACGACATCCTGCAACCCAATGATTTGAGCAACTCGGCGCAACTTGCTCTTCTGCAACTGCATGGTGGGCAGAGCATCGCCAGGAGAATAAACGCCAATATACTGCAATCGTTTGGGCGGATTTCCCCAAGTGGAGAAGATGACTTTTACATAGCATTGCTGTAACAATGCCCCCACACTGGGATAAACAAAGTCAACAAGATCTCTAAATTCCTGGCTCAGCCCTTCCTCACCGACCCATTGCATCATTGATCTGATTTTGGTGTTACTTTTACAGCTATATATAGCAAGTCGTTTGAAATCTGAAGAACTCCCTCATCGGCTTTTGCAGCAAACTAAAAAATGTACTCAAAGCTACAAATAACCTGCAACGCTCTAGTTCTGGAGATCGAGGGAGATGGGGGTCTGGTATTTTATTCTGATTTTGTGAGTACTTCTGGGGTAGGGGATTGAGAGTTTGGATTGGATTGCTATACATTGATCTCAATCTATTCCGTAGCTGTTATGCCATCAATCTCTGACAATTTTTTGAGGGGCTTTCGTGGTGCATTTCTGGATTTTATCAATGACCCCTTTTATGGTTCTGAATTGGCCAATGTGCGCTACGTTCCAGATGGGTTACTGGTCTGTTCAGAGGGCATGATTCAGGCGTTCGGCCCTTATTCAGAACTGCAGGAAAAATATACCAAAATTCCGATTACGACCTGCCCTGGCCAGTTGATTATGCCAGGATTTATTGATACCCATATTCATTATGCTCAACTGGAAATGATTGCCAGCTATGGCGAACAATTACTGGAGTGGCTGAATAAATATACATTTCCTGTGGAAGGAAAGTTCAAAGATCAGACCTATGCCAGCAAGATGGCCTCCCTATTTCTGGATGAATTATTGAAAAATGGCACGACAACTGCTCTGGTTTTTGCCACCGTTCATCCCGAATCGGTCGAGGCCTTTTTTGCAGAGGCCAGTCAGCGCAATTTGAGGATGATTGCAGGCAAAGTTTTGATGGATCGAAATGCGCCGGAGTTTTTAAGAGATACCCCCGATCGGGCCTATGAAGAGAGCAAACACCTGATTCAGAAGTGGCATAAAAAGGGACGATTGCTGTATGCAGTTACCCCTCGATTTGCGATTACATCAACCCCAGAACAACTCCAGCTTGCGGGTAAATTGTTGCAAGAATTCCCTGATGTTTATTTGCATACGCATCTGTCTGAAAATGTGAAAGAAGTGGCGGTGGTGGCAGAGCTGTTTCCTGAGAGCACTGGATATCTGGATGTGTACGATCGAGCAGGTTTGGTGGGGGAACGATCGGTCTTTGCCCATGGAGTGCAATTAACGGAACAGGAGTTTCAGCGCCTGTCTGAGGCAAAATCGGCCATCTCCTTTTGCCCCACCTCCAACTTGTTTTTAGGCAGTGGGCTGTTTAAGTTACACCGGGCCAAATCGGCGGCCTGTCCTGTCAAAGTGGGCCTGGGCACAGATGTGGGGGCGGGAACCAGTTTTTCCCTACTCCAAACGGCCAACGAAGCCTACAAGGTGGCTCAACTGCAGGGAGAAGCGCTTTCTGCGTTCAAAGCCTTATACTTGGCTACTCTGGGGGGGGCAAGAGCCCTGACGATCGACGACAAAATTGGCAACTTTGACGTTGGTAAAGAGGCAGATTTTGTTGTGCTGGATTTGCAGGCCACGCCCCTGATGGCTGTTCGAAATCAGGGTATGCCCGCCCCCTCCCTGGAAGCTCTGGCTGAACAGTTGTTTGGCCTGATTATGCTGGGAGACGATCGGGCCATTCAGGCGACCTACGTGGCAGGGGAATTAGCGTATCAGCGCCCTAGTTCCAGCCTATCCTAGTGGTCAGTCAATCAATGATTGACGGGCAGCCAAAATCCAGGTTGTTGCTTGGGGTTAAATTTTGTGGGTCTTCGACCCACCAAAATTTTCCTGACGGAACACTAGTGGTCAGTCAATCAATGATTGACGGGCAGCCAAAATCCAGGTTGTTGCTTGGGGTTAATTTTTGTGGGTCTTCGACCCACCAAAATTTTCCTGACGGAACACTAGTGGTCAGTCAATCAATGATTGACGGGCAGCCAAAATCCAGGTTGTTGCTTGGGGTTAATTTTTGCGGGTCTTCGACCCACCAAAATTTTCCTGACGGAACACTAGTTAGCCGTAAGACTGGCCTCCGGCAGAACCCGTACCAGATCTTCGATCGTCAGCCCCTGGCTATCCATCAGGTTTTGCAAAGCCAGCAGATTGTTGGTCCTGGTTTGCTCTACCTCACCGTGAGCCTTGAGGAAGGCAGCCATTTTCTTTCGCATTAAAATTCCGGGTTTATCCGTCATCATGTGTTCCTCTTTGGTCAGGCTGAGGGGAACGTCGTAGTCTGTAGTTTCCAGAATCCGTCTATCTTCTAAGGTCACAGCCCGATCGAAGGCAATGATAGCTTGAGTGCTGGTATCCGCTTCCGTGTCATTCCGCAAGCAAAACTGCACCATCTGGGAGACCCCATCAGCAATAGGGGTCATGGTGTTAACGATGATGTGCTCCAGACCATTGGGGTAAGCAATCCGGAGCCTGACTGTAAAGGGCAGGTACCAGACCATATCCAGAGTCCGCTCCGTTTGGGCCGAATCCATTTTCAGATTTTGCTGTTGCAGTTCCGGGTTGACCACACCCAGCACACTGTGAACCTGCAAGCCCCACTCTGTTTCTGTCAATTCCAGGGATGCGGGAGTGGGGTGGTCCTCGCTGCCAAAGGTGCCTGTGTGGACAAAAGTGGGATGGGCCATGTCCATTTCATTCTCCATCACCCGTAATCCGGCGCAATTCCAGGGTTCATAGAATTCGTGGATCAGACGATAGGCTGGATCGGCGGCCTCGGCAATCTCCGGAATCTCGGTGAGGGGCTCTCCCAGGCAGACCCAGACATAACCGTAGCGTGCTGAACAACGGAACGCCTCCACTTTATAACTGGGGGAAATGGGGCCTTCAGGGAGCTGGGGCACATGGACACAGTTGCCATGGCTGTCAAATTGCCAGCCATGATAAGGGCAGGTGATGCAGCCCTCCTCTACTTTACCGAGGGACAGTTTGGCCGATCGATGACAGCAACGATCGCGGGCAGCAGCGGGATTTCCCTCGGCATCAAGCCAGAGAACGATCGGTTGCCCCAGGAGTTGAAATGATTTCGGTCCACCCCGCAACTCATGGGCTGGCATGACGGGATACCAGAATCGTTGGAGGACAGGCTGTTTTGTTACCAGCATAAATCTAGGCTCATCAATTGTATACAGTATACATTTGGACCAAAAAAGGGTTTTGTCACTTTAGATACAATCCTCCCTATCGTCACCACAGAGGTATCGCAGACTGCACTTTGGTCAGAGCCCGTTCCTTAGAATTTTGGGATCTGAACCGTTTGTTTTGGGATTAGAGCAGAACGGATCAGAGGGTTAACCCTTCCTACATAACACCTATGCTGCTAAAACAGGATATCTCCAAGTCACCGCTGTTTCTGGTGGCTCCCTTTTTCTTTCTGGGCACCTCCATGGTGGTCATGAAGGCGGTGATTCCCAACACGACACCGCTCTTCCTGGCTGGGTTTCGACTGGTGCCTGCTGGAATTCTGATTCTGGCCCTGACGCTGTTTTTGAAGTTACCTCAACCGAAAACCTGGAAAGCATGGCTCTGGATTGCCCTGTTTTCTCTGGTGGATGGAGCCCTGTTTCAGGGGTTTCTCACCACTGGATTGGTGAGTACAGGGGCCGGTTTGGGAGCCGTGCTCATTGATGCTCAGCCCCTGGTTGTAGCAGTGCTGGCCCGGTTTCTCTTTGGGGATGTGATCGGGCTGTGGGGCTGGCTGGGGCTGGCGATCGGGCTGGCTGGTATTGGCCTCTGTGGGTTACCAGATCTATGGCTGATGCAGATTTTTAGTGGCAAAATCGATTTTCTCCAAAGTGGGATGTCTGCCTTCAGTTGGGAGGGGCTGCTCCAGAGTGGAGAACTGCTAATGTTGCTGGCAGCCCTTTCTATGTCTTTGGGCACCATTATCATCCGCTATGTCAAACAGCATGCAGATGCCGTTGTGGCTACAGGCTGGCACATGCTGCTGGGAGGCTTACCCCTGTTTGCCCTGTCTGCCCTGGGTGAGGCCAACCAGTGGAGCGATCTCAATCCCGGGGGATGGGTTTCTCTGGGTTATGCCACTCTATTTGGAACTGCATTGACCTACGGCATGTTCTTCTACCTGGCTTCAGTCGGGAATCTCACCAGTGTCAGCTCCCTAATTTTTCTGACACCGGTCTTTGCCCTGCTATTCAGCAGCCTGTTTTTGGGGGAAACTCTGACTTCCTTCCAGTGGATCGGGGTAGGGTTGACCCTGATCAGTGTCTACCTGGTGATTCAGCGGCAGGAGATTGCCTCCCAGATAGCCAAGCTGTGGAGCCGGTTGAGCCCTCAGGCTGTCCAGATGGCTGCGGCAGAGGCAACTGAAGCAGCACGGGTTGAGGGGAACAGCGCTGATGCCCCTGTTTCGACAGAGGTCTAAAGGATGTTTGCCAGGGTTCTGGTGGTTAAAACCGGGACTCAATGACTCAGGTTTACCGATATGGCGGTCTCGGTTTTAGCAACCAGAACCCTGGTTCGGCTCCGCTTCCCGGACCAGCGTCGAAGGGAACTGTTGACTCACCAGAGCAGGATTCGCGTTGCTCAATTTGTTGATTTGAGGGGTGCGACGAACATCGGATCTGAAGCGTAGGCGCTTGCTTCCCGCCCCGCCCCCTCCCCGATGTTCCGCTCCAGGCTGCCTGGGGCTGGACATCCTGACTTCCAGTCTTGGTCATACAACATTAAGAAAGCATTAAAAAGCTGGTCTGATCCCGAAAATCCTGTAACACTGATTACAGTTTGAAATGGGGTCAGCTAAATAAAGACCCTAAAAATAAATCTCTATAGATACGTTGAAAGCCAGTTCTGGAGTTTCCAGGGCTGGCTTTTGCCATAGGTCTTCCATTCCTCAGCCCACCCTGACCTTACGACCCCCCGCTTCCAAGCGGGGATAAAAGGCGAATTTCCTCTTCCAAGTTTTGGCGCGCGATCGCTTCCATCTGCTCGTACATCAACGGTGTGAAGTAAATCTGGGGACGCTGTAAAAAACTTTTTAGGACCTGTTTTCGGGCCATTTGATAGCGGGCTTCTGGAACCCACCCATACTCCTGACGAATGGCCTGGGCATAGTCCCGGTATTCCTCAGGGTTGCTCCCTAAAATAGCCAAGTCAGCATCCAGTAAGACCTGGCCATCCCGGTCCCCAGTATCAGGGAGATGGGGTTTCGTCTGCAGAATCAGGTGGCCAATCCTTGCAATCACCCGATCGGTCAGGCCCAGAGTTCGCAAAACAGTCACCGCATAGTCCCGACTCCGTTCTTCGTTATCCCCAACCTGGGTGTCATAGACAATATCGTGAAACCAGGCTGCCAGTTGCACGATCTCCAGGTTAGGAGCATAGTCCTGCAAACAATCGATCATCTGCAGGACATGTCCGATGTGCTGCAAGGTGTGGTAAGACCGATGGGGACTGGTGTATGCCTGTGCCAGGGCCTCAAATGCTGATTGAGCGGCTGTAGGGGAGACTCCAAACGATCGTAAAAGCTGCTGCCAGCGGTCTTCAAGCTTCGGTATGAGTGGATGCATTAGAGAACCACCTGGCAGTTGCAAGGTATGTGATGATTCTGGCCCCAGACTCATTGACTCGCAAAAAACAATCATTGGAGTGGCGATCGTCCTCATGCTATCAGCTCAGCTTATAGGAAATAGGGAAAAAGCTAATATCACATCCATGTAGATATGTTGCAATATTTCTAGAATCTGTTACATTAGTTAACAGAGAGATGTAATTCACCCTATCACCCGGAGAGAGCCATGAATACTATCAGCAACGAAGGTTTGACTAACATCTACGCTTCTGAGCCTTCCGTTTACTACGCCGAATATCCTTCCCAAGAGCAGCAGAACCGCTATCTCGTGCAAGGCGCGATCGCAACCCTGTTTGTCAGCCTGCTGATTCTGACTTCTCTGGCTGTGAGCTAAGTTTTCACTTGTGACGCATTGAGATCAAAGTTTCTCCTAATCATTTCACCTCGGTTAACGCCGGGGTTTTTTGTTGCTTTTAACGGAGTCGTTTGAACCAATCAGGCATTCATCCCGATCTCTACCGGGATCCAAGATTTTTGGAGAACCGGCTTGACGATGTAACATACATGTATTACGATTGCAGTATGAGATTTATCAAACAGCTTTGCACCAGGATGCTGGTGCTAGAGCAAAGGGGGTTGTTATGGTTCACATCCGGTTTGAAGGTCGTTCTCTTGACGTAGCCGAGATTCATCTGGGATTGGCAACAGATATGAACGATCGTGTCGTGAAGGAGCGGGTTGCTCAGCACCTAGATGTGAGCCCCGATCGCCTCTCTGCCTACGTGATCGATCGGCGTCCCAGTGGCGATTTAATCATCCGTCCAGAGGCAGTTTACGGTTAAGCCTTTTGCACTTCGTGCCCCGATCGAAAAAGCTTACATACTTAGCCTAATGGAAAAGGCACTTGACTTAGGATCAAGCAATTGCAGGTTCAAATCCTGTAGTGTGACCCGAACAGCTTTTTTAACTCGCATGAAGTGACCCTATTAGATTGAGCTTTGCCGCACCCTGACCAGGAAAGCTGACAAACTCCCACCAACCGTAGATGGTGCGTATTCGGGGGAATACGCTGCAAGCCTGGACCTTAAGCAGGCCCAACTGAAGGGTAGCCATATCTCTCAGCGTAGCTTTCTCAACTTGTGCGGCCAGTTTTTATGGAGGTGAGCGATGATGACCATGAATACTGCAGAGCGGGACCTGCGGCTGGAGATGCTGAATAGCTTGCTGACGACTCCTCACCGTAAGCTGGAGCAGGTGGCCGAGATTCACCAGTTGATTGTTGATCTGGACCCCATTTTCTACGGTCATCTGGCTGTCTGGTACCACCAGAATGGTGATGTGCGGGACCACAAGGAAGTATTCGTTGCTTACCTGCTGACCAGTGCCCTGGTGCAGCACCGAGAAGCTGGTTTCATGCTGCTGCAGGAGTTGCCTCCTTACCAGGTGGCTCGTGTGGTGGACTTCATGAAACAGCACCGGAACAAGGTGCCTCGTACTGCTCGGACAGCGGTGCAACGGTACCTGAAGGCACGGGAGAGCAATCCTGCGTTGTTCGATCGGGCTGCCCTGCGGGGTCGGAAGGCGATGAAGCACCTGTACGCGGGTCTACACATTAAGCCTGGTGAGCGGGCCAATGCTATCCTGTTCCGGGATGAGCCTCCTGAGGGCTCTCTGGCTGCGATTCTGAAGCAATTGGCGAAGGCCACCAGTGCAGCGGAGCAGGCCCGTCTGATCGTGGAGTTCAATATCCCCTACACGATCGCGATCGGTGCGATTCAGCAACTGACCCCAACGGTGCTGGTGGCTCTGATCAATAGCATGACCCCCCAGGAAGTGATCAACACCCTCAAGGCCCTCAAGGCCCGGGGTGCCCTGGATCACCCTGAGGTGAAGGCGCTCATCGATCGCAAACTGGAGGCGGCTCAGAAGAGCGAGCGGATCTCTGCCTTCAAGGCTCGGGTGGCTGCCGATGCAACTGAGTTGGATGCCGAGACGGTAGCCAAACTGGAGCAGGTGACCAACGAGCAGGTGAAGCGTCGGGGTACGATCGCCCGGCCTACTGCCCTACTGGTGGACAAGTCTGGTTCTATGGACGCTGCGATCGAGATCGGTAAGCGGCTGGCTGCACTGATTTCTGGAATTACCCAGGCTGACCTGTTTGTCTACGCCTTCGACACCCTGCCTTACCCCGTAACGGCAAAGGGCAAGGAGTTGACCGATTGGGAGCGGGCTTTCCAGTTGATCAATGCCGGTGGTGGCACCAGCGTTGGTTGTGCTCTGGAGGCGATGCGCCGGAAGAAGCAAGTGGTGGATCAGATCATCCTGGTGACGGATGAGGGAGAGAACACCTCTCCTTACTTCCTGGAGGCTTACCTGAACTACCAGAAGGAGTTCGCGGTGATGCCAAATGTGGTGATTGTCCGGGTGGGTAGCTACTGCGAGTATGTGGAACAGCAACTCAAGCAGAAGCAGATTCCGGTCGAGACCTTCACCTTTGCCGGAGACTACTACAGTCTGCCTAACCTGGTGCCACTCCTGACACGGCCTTCTCGTCTGGAGCTGCTGCTGGAAATTCTGGATACACCTTTACCCGTCCGTAAGGACCCGTGAGGTTAGAATAGGGCATTACTCGTCGATCGATGGGTAATGCCCTTTCCATTGGTGCTCCTTAACCCAGGAAAGAACTGTATGCTCCAAATACCAATATTTTCCAAACTCATCCAGACTAGACAATTGAGATTCTTGCTCCTGATCAAAATCAGAACAGAGTCACGGGCAATATTCTGCATTATCTGAATTTTGGCTGTCCTTCAGGTTGGTTGATTGATCCAGAGAGCCGATCGCTGCTCATTTACTTACCCCACCAGCAACCTCTATTTTTTGAAGCTGTCCAGGAAGTCTTGCCCATCCCCGACCAGATGGCTGATTTCCACCTCACTGTTGGAGAATTATTTGGCTGGCTGCAGCTCTAGGCTGTATTCTTGCTATCGCAGCCCTTTCGCTGAATTATGGGTAATGTTCTGAACACCAGTTCTCCATTTCAAGGTAAAGTTATCGCAATTACTGGGGCATCGGGCACTCTGGGACGGGCTCTGATCCGGGAACTGAGCGATCGGGGGGCCAGGGTGATTGGCCTAACCACTTCTGCGGAGGCTACGTTCGATCGCCCGATCGAGGTGCTCCAGTGGCACCTGGGTCAGGAGGCTGAGTTGGGATCCCACCTGGAAACAGTGGATATTTTGATTCTGAACCACGGTATTAATGTGTACAGTGATCGTTCACCAGCGGCCATCCAGAAGTCTCTGGAGGTGAATACGCTATCAGTCTGGCGCTGGCTGGAACTATTTCTGAAGACGGTTTCTCCGGCCCAGCAGGGGGCTATGAAAGAGGTCTGGGTCAACACATCAGAAGCTGAGGTGGGTCCAGCGTTGAGTCCCCTATATGAATGGTCCAAGCGGGCGATCGGAGACCTGATTACCCTGCGCCGTCTGGACGCTCCCTGCACTATCCGCAAGTTAATCCTGGGACCGTTCAAGAGTCAGTTGAATCCCTATGGGGTGATGTCAGCTTCCTGGGTAGCCTGGGCAGTGGTTTCCCTGGCCCAACGGGGTGTTCGGGATATCATTATTACGGTCAATCCCCTGACGTACCTGTTCTTTCCCTTAAAGGAAGCGGGACGATCGCGCTACTTCCGTCTTTTCTCCCGTCCCTCGCTACCGGAGCACAATCATGGATAACGCTGTTCTGCCTTCTACATTTTTCCTCACCTTGCTGTTGATGATCGGGTTGTTCTTCTTTATTCGAGCTTCTGTCAAAGATAGAACTCAGAGGGTCAGACTTATTTCAGAGCAACCGGAAGATTTACTCCTGCCCCAACTCAAGCAATATTTCGCCCAGCGGGCTTACCAGGTGACGCACATTGATGGCGAACAGAATCAGGTCACACTGGAGGGTTTTGTAAAGCCCAGCCTTCCTCTGGCGGTATTTCTGGCCGCTCTTGCAGCTACTGGAATGCTTTGTCTGGCGCTGGTTCTAGCCATCCTCCTGCCTGAATGGACATCCATCCTAATGGGGCTGGTGCTGCTTTCCCCCGCTGCCGGACTCTTCTACTGGCAAAAAGCGGGTAGAGTTGAGCAGGTTTCCTTCAAGGTTGAGGAGACCACTCCTGCTGGCCAGAGTGCCATTTCGGTCACGGCCCATCGGGATGAACTAGCAGAGCTGTGTCGAGGGCTTAACCTGAAGCAGGTCGAAGAGTAACACCGGCAAGGACTCCTGGCCGCCATCCCCATCCAGATGGCCACTGCCCCCCATATTATCTTAAACTTTTGTTAATTTCTTCAGAATTGGCCCAGGGCAGCGATCGTTTCAGGGCATGAACTGGGTATTTAAAGAGGAGGATTAGAACCCGAGGTCGGAGACAAAATATCCTCACCTGAGGAGGTCTCAAATGAGGATGCTTACGCTATGTCATTGAATTAAACAAAACGGTGCGTAGTAACTCAGCTTCCCGAAAGATACCTGTAAATCGAAATAAATCGCATGAAATAAATCGAACTTTTGTACTTTAACGGCTATTTAGGGTTACGCGAGCATCTTCATCATTTAGCAATAGTCTTAAACTTGGGAACAGAAAGTGGTTTTCTTCCACATACTGAGCACCAAAAAGACCCTTCTCAGCCCAGAAGTACCGATCCGTGGTATGCTCATTACGCTTAACCAGCAGTAGCGCAGGTGGTGCGATGCCCTGGTCTTGGATAAATTTGCGAGCTGCCGTAACCGGTTTCTCCTCACCGCTCTCAATGCTGAACTGCGGCACTAACTCCAGAACCCTGCGCCCTTCTTGACGGCGACGGCTTTTTCTCTTACGTCTCCTAGCCAACCCCCTTACCTCCTCTCTAAGCGTTCAGGTGTAGTGATAGTTACAAAACCGTTGAAAGTATATCGGTTTGACTTTAAAACTTCAACTTCTCTTAATTCCTTGATACAGATTTAAGAATCTCTTCAAAAGCCTATACAGCTTATATTCTGGACGATCCTGAGGGAGATCTACCTGGAAGTTTCACAGAAATTTTACAAAACTTAATCTCTTTTTGGTAACGAACCTTGCGCGATCGGGGTTGGATAGAACAGGGATACCTGCAACATCCCGATTTGAGCTGGGACGTTTGGGGTTCAGTGGGAGTCGGGAGTGAGCAACGAGACTGGCTTCTGAGTCCTGACGCTCCTCCTGGTATTGCTATCCTCAAGTTGAGTGAATGGTCACCCTGCAAATCCGTATTACTCTAGATTTAGGGATATCGAATTGTTGAATATCGGTATTTGATCTAAGATTCGCTTTGCTGTTCTCTCCGGTCGGCACCCATGTTAATGGCTGCAAGCACTGAATTTATTTCTCTCTGTCGATCGCAACTGGTCCTGTTAACCCAGGCGTTGGGGGCCTCCATGAGTGTGGTTTATCTGACCGAGCAGTTAACGGAGGGCGCAGAACCGAAGCTGATTCCAGTCGTCACCTATCCCGAAACGGAGGAATCTCCGCTGGGATATAGTTCTCATCTGTTGCCCGCCGATCGACTTCGCTTAGATACAGGTAGGCCCGACCGGTCCCGATCGGCTCTGCTAGCCCCCCAAAACTCCTCTGCTGATGGGCCTGTACCATTAGAGCAATCCCCGATCGTGGTGCCACTGATTCATGGGGAGATGGTGATGGGCCTGCTGGTGACAGGGCGGGATGATCGACCCTGGAATGAGCGAGAACAGACTCAAATTGATCGAATTGCCGATACCCTGGCGATCGCCTGTATCCTGGATCAGCGCTCTCAATGGCTGACACAGAGCCACCAGCAACGGCTTTTGCTCGATACCCGCCAACAGGATTTGCTGGACAATCTGCTGCACCAGTTTCGCAATCCCCTCACGGCCCTCCGCACCTTTGGCAAACTCCTGCTGAAGCGACTGCTGCCGGATGACCCCAACCGGGATATTGGGACGGGTATTGTGCGGGAGAGCGATCGTCTGCAAGACCTACTGAAACAATTTGAGCAGGTTATGACTGTGGATGACTTTGAAGTTGCTCCCCTCAGCCTTGGCCCCGCAACTTCAGTCCCGCCCCTCCTGCTCCCCTCTGCGCCGCCCCTGGGGGATGCGCTGGTTCTGCAAGCCTGCTCCTTGGCAACGGTGCTACAGCCCTTGCTCATGTCGGTGGCTGCGATCGCCCAGGAACGGGATCTCCGCATAGAAGTTCCCGATCTGCAGACCTTGCCTTGGGTTTGGGCTGATGCTGGAGCCCTGCGGGAAGTGCTAAGCAATCTGATCGACAATGCTCTTAAATACACCCCTGCGGATGGGCAGATTGAGATTCAGGTGATGACGGATCCGCAACCCACCTTTGCCCATGAGGGACCTTCACCCTGGGTCGGGATTGCCATCAGGGATACGGGTCCTGGTATTCCAACCGCAGATCAGTCCCACCTCTTCGAGCGGCATTACCGGGGCATTCAGGCTGATGGCAAGATCCCAGGAAGTGGGCTGGGGCTGGCGATCGCCCGTGATCTGACCCGACAGATGCAAGGGGAGATTCAGCTCATCAGTTCTGCCCCAAGCGCAGAACCGGAGGCCCATTCCCTCACAGAACAGCCCTCCGGTTCAACCTTCATTGTGTGGCTACCTCTAGCCCCGCCGCCCCAAGGAGACGATTAATTCACCAACAAATCTGAATTTAGGGTCAGATTCAAATCGGTGTTGGGATTAATCGAAATCAACGTGACCCGATCGCGGCCCAGGAACAGCCCGATCAGGGTGCCGACCCCTGCACCACCCAGCACTTCCTCGGTCGCGATGGCCCGATCTCCAGTGACGGCAGCAATTCCAGCGGCTGCGGCTGCCCCGATCGCAGCATTCTGAATCACCGAACCTGCATTGATGCCCTTATCAATATTCTCGGTTCTGGTCACGACAGCGGAGGATGCACTCATGCTCAGGCGGCGATTGTTAGGAAGCACCAGTTCCTTGGCCACAAATTGGGAGCCACCCTGGGCTGGACGTAACTCTCCCACTACCTGGCTGCCGGCCGGGATCAGAACAGTTCCCTGAGAGGTAACCAAATTCTGGGCCACAATCAAGGTGACAGGGGCAGTTTCGTCCTTAGAAACCAGGATCTTTTCCTTGTCATACCGAACGGGAATCACGGTTCCAGCAGGGATCCGAACCTGGGTCTGGGGTGGAGAGGTGGGAGCCTGCCCCACAATGTAAGGTGATGTAATCGCGTTGGCCTGCCCTACACTATTCAGCGCCTGGTAGATGAAGGCCGCCACATCCGCCCGGGTCGCGGTCTGGTTTGGGTTCAAGAAACGAACATTGGGATAGCTGACAACCAGACGGTTTTCAGTCGCTGCAGCCACACTGGTCCGGGCATAGTCAGGAATAGTTGCGGCATCTTGATAATACTGCTGCAGGGTCGTTTCAATGGCACTGCTGGTTGTATAGTTAAGCCCATTCGACAGGGAAACCAGAACCTGAACCCGTGGAATATTTTGCTCTGGATTAAAGCGAAATCCTGGATAACCAGCCATAAATCCAGTCGTATAAGCTTCCTGAATTGCTGTCGCGGCCCAGTAACTGGAGGAAACATCGACAAAACTGCTGCTCTGGCGGATGGTAGTTCTATTGAATGCCTTACTCACCATGGCGGCAAACTGAGCCCTTGTCACAGGCTCATCTGGACGGAAACTCCCGTCTGGAAAACCTTTGATAATGTCTCGTGAGGCCAGTTCACGAATAAACTCCTGCGCCCAGTAATTGGATGGCACATCATAGAAGGATGCCTGAGCCGCCGCAGGCGCAGGAGACACCACAGGGGCGATCGCAACACCGGTTAAGCCCAACGCCACTAGTAATGCAGTGCTGGATCGGAGGTTGTGAGAGTGAAACATAGGAAAGATCCTCACAGAATAAAATCTCTACTTCTCAACCGAATGACCCTGAAATTTAAGCGCTTGTTCCAAGATTTTCTACCTAAAAAGGAGGAACAAAAACATGAGCGGGAGAGTCAAAAACCTTCCCCAGGGGTGATTTGAATTTCTCCAACCATCTGCTGATTTTTCAATTTTATGGTTCTAAGCCGTAGCATAATTGCAAATGTTTTGTATTCCTATCCTCTCTTCCTGTTCCCTATTCCCTGCGGGGACACTTTGTGAATGACTCCGCTCAGGAAGCAAGGCGGTAAACTTGAAACAGAGGCTGCTTGAAAAGGCACCAGCGTCCTGAAAGAAGCTGAGTGATTGTTCTTGGCGATTTTGATGCTAATTGACTAATACAAATCCCTCAGAAGATGGCCAACTCCTTGGAAAATTAGAGGCGGTAGAGATATCTTGTGGTTAAGCGATGTAGTTTGTCTGGGGAGAGTTTTCTATGACTGTACTGACTTCCTATCCATTCACAAGTGGTGCCTTTGAAGTATGGCTGAAAGAGCAAATCCAACAACTGAGCGTTGACACCTTAAAGTCGCGGGCAGTCACCTGCACCGCCTGTGGAGAGGTCGTGGGAACCTACATTGTGGAGTATCAGGGGCATCGATCGCGCTATTCTCCTGCTGAGACCTATGCCTTACTCAAATTCATTGCTGAGCAGGCTTAAGTTTTCATGTCAGAGAGCGGATAAGTGGGGTTGTATGGTCTGCGTCCGATCGCCCCATATCTGGCTGCCATGGCCTGCGCTCAGGAAGAACATGTCAGGATGATTGTAGACTGGCGGCTGATGGTTTAGGTTGAAATCAAGCTTATGGGATTGAAACGAGTATTGGTTACAGGTGCCACAGGCAGAACCGGGTGGTTAACCCTGCAAAAGTTGCGGCAACATCCAGAGGAGTTCGTTGCGATCGGATTTGCGCGCTCTGAGGCAAAAGTGAAGGAATTGTTTGGTTCAACCGAGGGTTTTTTTCTGGGGGATATTCAAGACAAAGCGGCCCTGGGAAAAGCTCTGGTTGGTTGTCAGGCATTGGTCATTCTCACCAGTGCCACACCCCGAATGAAAGCACCTCCCCAACCCGGCGAACGGCCAACATTTGAGTTTGAACCGGGGGGGATGCCGGAAGCAGTGGACTACGAGGGACAACGGAACCAGATTGATGCTGCGATCGCTGCGGGTGTAGACCATATCGTGCTTGTGGGCTCTATGGGGGGCACCCAGCCCAACCATCCCCTGAACCAAATGGGACAGGGCAACATCCTGATCTGGAAGCGCCGATCCGAAGCCTATCTGATTGACTCTGGCACTGACTACACCATCATTCGAGCCGGAGGGCTGCTGGATCAACCCGGTGGACAGCGGGAATTACTCGTGGGTAAGGAGGATGTGTTTTTGACCCAGGCCCCCAATGGCATTCCTCCCTCTGTCCCTAGGGCCGATGTAGCAGAAGTGGTGGCCCAGGCCCTTTCAGAGCCTGGGGCCAGAAACAAGGCTTTTGACCTGATCTCCAAGCCGGTGGAAGACCCCTCTGCCACCGTGACGCAAGATTTCGCTGCCCTGTTTGCCCAAACTTTGCCTGGACTGTAACCTATGGTGATGCCGGTTGTCTCCTTTCAACGGTAACTGGCCCCAAGAAAACCAGAACAGGATCTCGGGGGATGGGTTGATTGGCGAGGCAGAGTAATCGTCAGGGGAGCGTCGCTGATCTGACTTTTAAACAATCTTGTAATGGACTGACAACAAATCTGCTGCAAGAATGGAATAGGCGATTTTATCACTTCGGTATTGCGACTGAATGGCTTCCAATAGTTCGATCGACGACCTCCTGGAACAGGCTCAGCTAGCTGCTCAACAGGGACAATGGTCCTGGCTGGCTCAGTGTCTGCAGCAGATTCAAACTCTCTCCAGAGGGGTCCCTGATATGACGGTAGCCTGGTCAGAATCCAGTCCAGATTGTCGTTATCAACAACTGCTGGCCTTCGCGCTGAATGTGCTGGAGATGGGGGATTTCTACGATCGCTGGGAAATCACCAAGGTCTTCCCAGCCTTTGGGACAGTGGCGATTCCGGCTCTGGTTGAGATCCTCCAGGATGCAGATGCAGATTGGGAACTGCGCTGGTTCGCAGCCCGCATTTTGGGAGAGTGTAACCACCCGACGGTAATTGACTCCTTGATGGGTCTACTGCAGGCCGAGACTTCCCAGGATGAGGAATTGACGGCCATTATTGCTGAGGCCCTGGCTAATCTGGGTACCCCTGCTGTAGCTGCATTGGCCGAATTACTGACCAGTAGTACCACACGTTTAGTCGCTGTAAAAGCTCTGGCCCAGATTCACCAGCCTGAGATCATTCCACCTCTGCTAGCAATTGTGTCCGACCCCCAGATTTCTGTCCGAATGACGGCCATCGAAGCTCTGAGCAGCTTTTCTGATGTCCGGGTTATTCCTGTCTTGTTTGCCGCCCTGGACGATCCAGTGGCCTCTGTGCGGCGAGAGGCTGTGATTGGGGTGGGGCTCCGGGCTGATCTGGTCGATGCTGGGCAACTGGTGGAACTACTCCACGATCGTTTGCAAGATGCCAATTTAGCTGTCAGACAGCAGGCCATCATTACTCTGGGGCGATTGGGTACTGTAGCAGCAGCCACTGTGCTGTTTCAGAATTTAACGCATCTGGAAACCCCGGCAGCCTTGCACCTTGAAATCATCCGCGCCCTCAGTTGGATCAGAGTCCCTGAATCGCTCAGCTATTTACGTCAGGCCCTGCTGCAATATACGGCCAATTCCTCCCTCACCCGAGAAATTGTAGTGGCTCTGGGACGGTTTAAACAGCCAGAATTGCAACCGATTGCCGTTGAAACGTTGCTTGATCTCTGTTATTCCAGTCGTTATCAGGGCTGTGAACTGGAGATCAAACAGGCCATAACGGTTAGTCTGGGAGAATTAGGCCACCCCCAGGGGATCGAATGTTTGATTCAACTGATGGCAGACCCAGATCTGAGTGTGCAACTCCATGCCATCGCAGCCCTGAAAAAACTGGATTTTGGGGGTACCAGTCGGCAATACCTTCAGACCCTGGCCCATGACACCTCTGTCAGTCCAGAACTACGGCAGACTGTAGCCCTGGCCCTTCAAGAGTGGTAGATCTGGCCTAAGCCTGCGGTAGGGTGACCCAGAATCTAGCGCCTTGACCGAGTTGGCTCTCTACTCCAATCTGTCCGCCATGGGCCAGAATAATCTGACGGCAGAGATACAGCCCCAAGCCAATTCCCGTAGAATAACGGCACTGCCGCCCTTTCGTGTAGAGATCAAATAACCGATCCTGATGGGCAGGCTTGATGCCAACTCCATTATCCTGCACGGTGCAACGAATCAGGGTGCCAGTGGATTCGGCGGTGAGGGTCAGGGTAATGCCGGGTGGGTTGTGCTGAATAGCATTCACCATTAAATTCTCAAAGACACGCTGAAGTTGTAGCGGATCAGCGTTCACGATCGGTAGACAATCCGGTAACAGACCGATTACAGTTACCTGGCTTTTGTCCAGTAAAGGCTTCAGGTCAGAAATTGTGGCCTGGATCAGGGTACAGATCTGGGTCGGTTCTGGATGGAGGACGACCCCGCGGACTTCACAGGAATGGGCCTCCAAAAGGGAGTTAATCATCTTTAACTGGCGATCGCTCCCCTGCACCATTCGTTCCAGTATGGATCTGGGCACTGGGACAACAGAACATTGGGACGGACAGTCCCCAGCCTGATGGAATTCCAGTTTCAACAGGTTCTGTAGCACCATCAGCGTCCCCATCACGGGCGTTCGCAAATCGTGGGACATGCTGTGAATAAATACATCCTTCAACTGGTTGAGTTCTTGTAACTCCTGCATTTTTTGCTGCAGTTCTAGGGTACGCTCCTCTACCTGCCGTTCCAGACTCGCTGAGAAGGTGGCCAATTGCTGATACAGGCTGGCCTGCTGAATTGCGATCGCAATTTGGGTTCCCAATCGCTCCAGTAAATCCACTTCAAAAGGTTTCCAGCGTCGGGTTCCGCTACATTGATGGGCCACCAGTAACCCATAGACCTGATTATCCAGCACAACTGGCACGGCCAGCCCAGCTTTGACCTGCAAACGGGCAAAATCAAGCTGACAGAGGGGTTCGTCCAGCAGGGCTACATCTTCAAACATCTGGGTGCCTCCCTGCTCAAACATCGTTCGCATTTGTTTGAGCTGATCCTGTTCCATCGCCAGCCCTAAGGTAGAGGGCCAGCCTGGACCTACCGACTCCGCCAGAACCTTTCCCCCTGGTACACTGCTGATGTCCCCAATCAGAACCCGATCGGCCTTGAGGAATTGACGCACCTCGGTCACGGTCGTATGGAGGATCTGATCCAGATCGAGGGACTGCCGGATGCGCAGAGCAATCTCTGCCAGTAACCGATCCCGTTCGGCTGCCAGATTCAGCTCCACCTCCGCCCGTTTTCGTTCTGTAATGTCGTTCGTCGTGGCCAGAATGCAGGCTTCCCCATTGAGTTCAATAATCTCGGCGGAGAGCAATATTGTTCGAATGTCGCCAGACTTGATCCGGGCCTCGCACTCCAAATTACTAACAGCCCCTTCTGCCTTCAGCAATTGCAAAACTTTGCCACGATCGTCCAGATTTTGCCAGATCCCAAGGTCTAGGGTGGTACGTCCAATGACCTCCTCTCGCTGGTAGCCCGTCAACTCAACAAAACTGTCATTCACCTCAATCAGCCGACCTTCTCGCAGGGTGGTGATGGTAATGGCACCTGGGCTGGAGCGAAAGGCCTTGGCAAATTTCTGTTCCGAGACCCGCAGGGCGGCCTCCGATTGCTTCCGTTCTGTAATATCCCGCACGATCGCCAGAACCTCATCCCGGCCACTGACCACCAGGCGGGCCTCATAATCGCGCAGCCCCTGGGAATTGGCGAGCTGGTACTCATAGGTTTGTAGGGTTTGGGTATCAAGAGTGCGGCCAATTGCCTGCAAAGCCTGTGCAGCTACATTTTGGGGAAGCAGATCATAAACACTTTTACCAATGATCTGAGCTTCTGTATTCTCGCCATCGGACGTATCTCCCTTAGAGTCGAGGTAGATGCCTTCTCGATTGAGACGGAACATCCGATCGGGCATCGCATCCAGTAATGCTTTATACCGAGTTTCGCTGGGATGAAGAACCAAGGAAGAAAGCATCTCGCGCAATCGATGGTAGGCTGCTGCATCCCGGCAGCAATCTTGCAGAGCCTGTAGGTGTTCCGGTTCCAGAATCATCTTTATAGATATGGGCAGAAGAGTTTTCAAGCTCTACGATTCCAGACAGCTCAACATTTCTATTGAACTGCCCATGGCCAGGATTTGCCTTCACCCTACTGTACTAGTACAAAGTGGTGAGTATGGCATTGGCCATTGGTCATTAGTCATTTGTTACTCAATAACTCGCTACTTTCACTGAATTTTTATGAAATCCAGGAATAAAATCATTTGTCTCATCTTAAGACCGACAAGCAATGACTAATAGGCTAATTCCTGCTCGATCGCTGCAATCAATTCTGGCGATTCTGGCGAAACGCTACTCTTATATCGGGCTACAACGTCCCCAGTCTTGCTGACCAAAAACTTTTCAAAGTTCCAGCCCACATCCCCTGTGGGCTCAATGGCACTGGTCAGACGGGCATAAAGGGGATGTTTTTCTGTGCCTTTAGCCCGCACCTTATCAAATAGTTCGAAGTTGACCCCATAGTTCAGGGTACAGAATTGCACAATTTCTTCATTGCTACCAGGTTCCTGGGCCCCGAAATCATTGCAGGGGAAACCCAATACCCGCAGACCCTGACTGGCATATTTTTGGTGTAGCTGTTCTAACCCTTTGTATTGGGGGGTATACCCGCAGTAGGATGCAACATTGACGATGAGCAAGACCTGTCCGGTGTACTCTGACAGGGACTTCTCTTGACCGTCGATCGTTTTCACTACAATGTCTGTGATTGATTTGCTCATCCGGTACCCTTCAATACGTGATACGTGACTGATTCAATCATCATAATGCAGCAATCATGCAGCAGCCTTCGATGGGTGGGGATACCTTAGCGCTTCCCCCGACAAGGTCTCTCGAATTCCGAAGATTTATTCACAACCTTCCTGGAATTCAGAAATTATTGATTCCCCCTGGTGGTAAGCTGAAGAGTGGAATTCTTAAGATTATTAAGATTTTCTTGAAATACCTGAGAAACTGTTCATCTCATTCACAGTTCATACAGTAGGCGCAAGCATGGTCACCACTGCAGAGAAGACAAATATTGGCTACATTACACAGGTCATTGGCCCTGTTGTGGATCTCAGATTTTCCAGCGGTAAGATGCCGCAAATTTACAACGCCCTGACCATCAAGGCTACGAATGAGGCAGGGCAGAATGTTTCCGTTACCTGCGAAGTGCAGCAACTCCTGGGCGATAACCAGGTACGGGCTGTTGCCATGAGCTCCACTGATGGACTGGTGCGCGGCATGGAAGCAGTGGATACGGGTGCCCCCATTAACGTGCCGGTTGGGGCTCCGACCCTGGGCCGCATCTTCAACGTTCTGGGTGAGCCCGTTGATAACAAAGGTCCTGTTGATTATAAGGAAACCTTCCCTATTCACCGTCCTGCGCCAAAGCTGACGGAACTGGAAACCACGCCCACCGTGTTTGAGACTGGCATCAAGGTGATTGACTTGCTGACCCCCTACCGTCGGGGTGGCAAGATCGGCCTGTTTGGTGGTGCGGGTGTGGGTAAGACTGTCATCATGATGGAATTGATCAACAACATTGCGACCAATCACGGAGGTGTTTCCGTGTTTGGAGGTGTGGGCGAACGGACTCGTGAAGGCAATGACCTTTACAACGAAATGATGGAGTCTGGGGTTATCAATGAAAAGAGCTTGGGCGACTCCAAGATTGCTCTGGTGTATGGGCAGATGAATGAACCACCCGGAGCCCGGATGCGGGTAGGTCTGTCGGCTCTCACCATGGCGGAGTACTTCCGAGATGTCAACAAGCAGGACGTGCTCCTGTTTATTGATAATATTTTCCGTTTCGTCCAGGCCGGTTCTGAGGTGTCTGCACTGCTGGGTCGGATGCCCTCTGCTGTGGGTTACCAGCCCACCCTGGGAACAGACGTGGGGGATCTACAAGAGCGGATTACCTCTACCAACCAGGGTTCTATCACCTCCATTCAGGCCGTTTATGTGCCTGCGGATGACCTGACTGACCCCGCTCCTGCCACCACCTTTGCCCACCTGGATGGAACCACCGTATTGTCCCGTGGTCTCGCCTCCAAAGGGATCTACCCTGCCGTAGACCCTCTGGATTCCACCTCCACCATGTTGCAACCCGCGATCGTTGGGGATGACCACTACGACACCGCCCGGTCTGTTCAGTCAACTTTGCAACGCTACAAGGAACTGCAGGACATCATCGCCATTCTGGGTCTGGACGAACTGTCAGAAGATGACCGTCTGACAGTGGCTCGCGCCCGGAAGATTGAGCGTTTCCTGTCCCAGCCTTTCTTCGTGGCTGAAGTCTTCACTGGTTCCCCCGGTAAGTATGTGAAGCTGGATGATACCATCAAGGGCTTCAAGATGATCCTGGGTGGCGAACTGGATGAACTGCCGGAGCAGGCCTTCTACATGGTCGGCAGCATTGACGAAGCGATCGCCAAGGGCGAAAAGATGAAAGCCGAAGGTAAATAGAGGCGACAGGGGATAGGTCATGGATGGTTGCATGCCAATGACCCATGACCTATCGCCAATAAACCCAATTCAGGTTGAGACAATTTATGACGTTAACTGTACGTGTCATTGCACCAGACCGGACGGTCTGGGATGCCAAAGCTGATGAGGTCATTCTGCCCAGTACAACCGGACAATTGGGTGTATTGACCGGTCACGCTCCTCTGCTGAGTGCCCTGGATACCGGGGTGATGCGGGTACGGGTAACCGGTAGCCGCGACTGGACGGCGATCGCCCTGATGGGTGGGTTTGCCGAAGTCGAGAATGATGAAGTCACCATTCTGGTGAATGGGGCTGAACGGGGCGATGCCATCAGCCTGGAAGAAGCCAAGGCCAATTTTGCTCAAGCAGAGGCTCGTCTGAGCCAGGTACCCGTTGGCGATCGGGAAGAGCAAATCCAAGCAACCCAGGCATTCAAGCGGGCAAGAGCTCGGCTACAGGCTGCGGGTGGCGTTGTCCAAGCATAGGGTCATTAGTCATTAGTCATTGGTTATTCAGGTGAATGGCTTTCATCCTGGGCATCTTTGTATCCATGACAACTTACCTACAAATGACCCATGCCCCAATAAAAAATCAGCCGCCGAATCTCGGCGGCTTTTCCATGGCTCAGGTGCTACCGGTAAAGGTAACTTCCGGAAACTTGGCTTGTGCTTCTGCCATCGGGCGGCGTCTGCCTTCCTCCTGCCAGTAATTGATCACCTCAGTGGCCTTGTTAAGTAACTCAACGCGGTCAGATTCCACGATCCAATGCTTGGCCTCCAGTTCAGATTTCAACTGCTCCCAGGCATCGTTGCGTGGCCAGAAAAAGTAAGAGGTGAGAGGACTTGTCCCCTTACCAACCACTTGATCCACTGCCAGTGCGACGTTTTCATCTAACCAGAGTACTTTCAAAATAAACTTCGACAAACCTAACCTCCCCGAACAGCCCCAGCTTTGTCAGTAATATTACAATCCATCATTCTACCGTACTGCTTTGAAGATAGGCAAATTCTGTCATAAGGACCTATAACGCTGATGGTTTCTGCGATCGTGATCTTTGATATTGACGGTGTGATTCGAGACGTAGGCGGGTCCTATCGCCGAGCCCTGGCCGACACAGTAGAGCACTTTACTGCCGGGGCCTATCGACCGTCTCAAGAAGATATCGATGATCTGAAGGCTGAAGGGATCTGGAACAATGATTGGGAAGCCTCCCAGGAACTGATCCGGCGGTACTTTCAGGATCAGGAGGAGGGGCAACCTGAGCTGGCTTACGCGGCGATCGTGGCTTTCTTTCAGAGCCGCTATCGAGGGCCTGACCCGGAACGCTGGACCGGCTATATCTGTGATGAACCGTTGCTGGTGAAACCGGCCTATTTTGCCGCACTGGAAGCAGCCGGTCTGCAATGGGGGTTTTTCAGTGGGGCCACTAGAGGGTCTGCCTCCTATGTGGTGGAGAGCCGCCTGGGTCTACAGCCACCGGTGTTGATTGCCATGGAGGATGCCCCCGGCAAACCCGATCCCACCGGATTGTTGGATGCCGTCCGCCAATGTAGAGACAGGATTAATCCCGTCTCTACATTGGCGGTGATTTACGCGGGGGATACGGTGGCGGATATTCGGACGGTGGTGAATGCCCGATCGGTACAACCTGATATCACCTGGATTGCGGTGGGAATTTTGCCTCCCCATGTGCAGGATAGGGATGCCCATCGGATTTCCTATACCGATCGACTGCACCAGGCCGGGGCTGCGGTGGTTTTTGACCATATCGAACAGTTGACTCCAGAGCAAATTCAGCGCTTAATCATTTCGCAACAATCCATTGGGTGATGGGGGCCATAGCCCGCCAGCCTAAAAATCCACCAACCGGTTCTGCCCGTTGAATGGCAATGCGGCTCAAGGTGCCACCGACCTGGGTTTGCCACTGGAAGAGTTTTTGCTCCGTTTCCACGGTAACCGCATTCACCACCAACCGTCCGCCGGGAGGGAGGGCCTGCCAGCATTGTTCCAGCACGCCAGCGGCTGAGGCCCCACCACCAATAAAAATGGCATCGGGCGTGGGCAAATCCTGCAGGGCGAGTGGGGCCTTCCCTGCGATCGTCTGCAGATTGGGAACCCCTAGGGCAGTAGCATTATCAGCGATATGTCTTAAGCGGGAAGTATTTGGCTCAATCGCGATCGCCCGACACCGGGGATGGCTGCGCATCCATTCAATCCCGATCGAGCCACATCCTGCCCCCACATCCCACAGGAGCTGACCCGGCAGGGGAGCCAGAGCTGCCAGGGTCATCGCCCGCACTTCTCGCTTGGTCAGTTGACCGTCATGGTGATAGGCCGTATCGGGCAGGCCGGCCAGTCGGGGCAGGGGAACCACACCTGGATCGGCAACACAGTTGACTGCGATCGTATTCAGGTCTGCCAGGTCAGTTCTGGCCCAGGTTTTTGCCTGTCCTGCCAGGATGCGCTCCTGATGCCCACCCATATGTTCCAGCACCGTCATGGGACTGTGGCCAAACCCCCGGCGGGTCAACAGATCAGCAACAATCGGGGGCGTTTGCCGTCCCCCACTCAGGATCAGCAACCGGGCACCTGCATAAATGAACGGCTGCAGCAGAGCCGGGTCACGGCCATTCAGGCTGAGGGTTTCTACGTCCGGAAGGGACCAGCCCAGTCGGGCACAGGCGAGACTGAAGGCTGAGGGGGCAGGCACAATCGTCATTTCTGAGGCGGGCACATAGCGCAATAGGGTCGTGCCGATGCCGTAGCAGAGGGGATCACCACTGGCCAGGATGCAGATGGCACGCCCTCGCTGGTGCACGATCGTCTCCACTGTCTCCACCAGGGGGGAAGCCCAGGGCAATCGCTCCTGCCGATCGTTGGGTGGGAGCAGGGCCAGATGACGGTTGCCCCCAACCAGGAGTTCTGACTGCTCCAGTAGGGACCGAGCCACCGGATTCAGTCCGGCCAAGCCATCCTCGCCGATGCCAATGATGGACAACCACTTGTGCATTGAATTCTCTTCCATAACCCTTACTTTTAAGAAAATCAGGCCGCGCCAGGAACAATCTGCGGCTTATGTTAAACTTCATAAGCCTGGGTTGGGAAAGTCCGGTGAAAGTCCGGCACTGTGCCGCAACTGTAATTTGAATTCAAAATTAAGCATTCAAAATTAAAACTTGAATCGGTGAGTTGAATTTTGAATTTTGAATTGATCAAGTCAGAATGCCAGTCCTGGTCACTCAAGTCCACTATGCCCTGCGTTGCACGGGGAAGAGGAAGCCATTGTTGCATGAATCGTCGTCTCAATCCTCTGTTTCGGCCTGCCCTGGCTTGTTTTATCACACACCTGCTCTGGATGGAACGCTCCTGCGAGTTCGAATTCCAGGCGGGCTTCTGAATAGTCTGCAGAGTCAGGTGCTGGCTGACCTAGCTACAGATTATGGGGATGGGCATCTCTATGTCACCAATCGGGCCAACCTGCAGATTCGGGCTGTTGAAACCAGGTTGCCTCCTGATCGGTTGCAGGAACTCCAGCGTTTCGGCCTAGCCGCCCGCGATCCCGATCTGGATCCGCTTCGAAATATTATGACCAGTCCGACGGCTGGCATTGATCCGACCGAGCGGTACGATACCCGATTTCTGGTCAGTATTCTGGACGAGTATATCCAGTCTCGCCCGGATTGGGCCGGGCTACCCCCCAAGTTCAGTGTCTGCTTTGATGGGGGGGGCACGGTGTCAGTTGCCGATCGCCCTAACGATATCAGTCTGGTGGCGATCGAAAGCTCTGCAGGAGTCCTGTTTCGCCTACGTCTGGGGGGTGAGGCTGGCCAACTGTGGGATACGGGTCTGCTCCTGCAGCCAGAGCACTGTATTTTAATGGTGATTGCGATCTCTGAGCTTTATCTGGAGTACATCCAGCATGGGGGCTGGCGGCAGGATCTGGCTCTGGGGCGGCGAGTCAAGGTACGTCGTCCTCGTTTACGACATCTGATCACGGCTTGGGGTCGGGAACAGTTTCTGGAACGGGCGATCGAGGGAAGCACTGTGCCTGTAATTCGGACAATTCCTACCCCCCTACCCTGCGCCTCGACTCCCTCGGCCCACCTGGGAGCACATCCCCAACGTCAGCCAGAATTCTCTTATCTGGGCATCGTCCTTCCCCTGGGGCAGTTATCCTCTGGGCAAATGCGGGAATTGGCGGCATTGTCTGAGACTTACGGCTCAGGCACCCTGCGCTTAACCCCCTGGCAGAATCTGCTGATTGGTGACCTGCCCACGGAGCAGGTAGCCCAGGTGCGGACAGAAATTGCCCAGATGGGTCTGGATTGTTCTCCTGAAAACTATTATGGGGCGCTGATGGCCTGTCCTGGGCGTCTGGGTTGTGCCGCCGCCGCAACGGATACCCCCAGTCACGCTGTTGCTCTGGCCCAATACCTGCAGCCCCGTCTGAGCCCACCTCAACCTGTGAGCATCCACTTCAGCGGGTGTGAGAAATCCTGCGCTCAATCCCTTTCCAGTGACATTACTCTGTTAGGCACTCCCCTGGCAGGGGAAGAGGGCTCAGAGGGCTATGACATCTATATCCAGGGGCACTCCAACCGGGAAACCCGGTTTGGTCACCTCCTCCATGAGGCCATTCCGGCTCACCAGGTGCCCCAGGTTGTGGAGGAAATACTGCGAAATAATCCGTTTGATGGACAGGATAACAGATAGGAATGACTGAACAAGTTGGACGACTGTATGGCATCGGGATTGGTCCCGGGGATCCAGAATTACTCACGTTGAAAGCCTTTCGCCTGCTTCAGGCTGCGCCTGTGGTGGCCTATCCAGTTTCAGAGCACCATAAAAGTCTAGCCCGATCGATCGTGGCCGACTACTTAACGGGTAACCCGATCGAAGTCCCGATGTACTTTCCCTTTAAAGTGGATCAATCTGCTCAGCCCTTTTATGACCAGGCGGCTGAAACCCTAGCGAATCACCTGGCCGCAGGCCGGGACGTGGTGGTGTTATGTGAAGGGGACCCTTTTCTCTATGGAACCTTCATGTATCTCTTCACCCGCCTGTCCGATCGGTTTCCGACGGAAGTGGTGCCCGGCGTTTCCTCCGTGATGGCCAGTGCTGCCATGTTAGGAGTGCCCCTGACCTACCGTAATGATGTCCTGAGCGTCATCCCCGCTCCCTTGCCCGCAGAAGTGCTGAAGACCCGTCTAGCCAATGCAGAAGCGGCTGCTATCATCAAGCTAGGGAGGCATTTTGCCAAAGTTCGAGCTGTGCTGGCCCAATTAAATCTTTTGCACCGGGCCATCTATATTGAACGAGCGACAATGCAGAATCAGCGTGTGGTTCCAATCACAGAGGTTGATCCGGCTGCCGTCCCCTACTTCTCCCAGATCTTACTGCCCAGTCAGTGGCAACCCCATGAGTAGCCCTGCTCCTGCTGTTGTTGTCTTAGGTCAAACCGCTGTTTCCACTGCTCGGCAACTGATGACAGTATTGCCGGGGTCCAGATTGTATGGGCTGGTGGGACGCACAACTGGCGTAGACATTCCATTTACAGATTTTGGTACCACCCTACGAGAGCTATTTGCCATCGGCACCCCTCTGATTGGGATTTGTGCCACGGGAATTTTGATCCGGACGCTGGCTCCGCTGCTAACAGATAAATTTCAGGAGCCACCTGTGATTGCGGTGGCTGAAGATGGCACGGTTGTCGTGCCCTTGTTGGGTGGATTACAGGGTGTGAATGATCTGGCCCGACAGATCAGCATTGCCCTGGGAACCACAGCAGCCATCACCACGACTGGCGATATTCGATTTCGCACTGCCTTGCTGGCTCCCCCCCCAGGCTATCACCTGGCTAACCCCGAGGATGCCAAGGGCTTCATCGCCGATCTGCTGGCAGGAGCAACGGTGCACCTGGAAGGAACGGCCCCCTGGTTGGAACAAAGTCGCTTGCCGATCGCACCGGAAGGCCCCCTCACCCTCCGGGTCACAACTCAGGCGGTTGCGGCTGAACCCCACTGCCTGGTCTATCACCCAGCAACACTGGCAGTGGGGTTCAGCCGCATCTCAATCTCCGAGCCGATTCCTGAGCCAGAGGCCACTGTACAGTTTTTGCGCCAGATTCTGGCCCAAGCAAGCTTAACTCCGGCTGCCCTGGCTGGAATTTTTGCCTGCGATCGAGAGATGGCGGATCCTGCCATTGAAGCGATTGCCCGTGCCTTTCAGATTCCTGCCCGCTTTCTAATGCTGCCTGCTGCCGAGGACCGGCCTCTGGCTGAACAGTTGGCCCATCTAGCTACCGGCCCCTCAGGCCAGTTGCTGATTCCAATGCACCGACAGGATGGGGTCGCCCTTGCGATCGCGGCGGCCCCTCTTCCTTTTGATCCGCAGGAGATTGGTCATTCCCGGGGACGGCTGGCGATCGTCGGAACCGGGCCTGGGGGACCACAGTGGATGTCCCCGGAAGTACGGGACCTGCTGCAAACAGCTACAGACCTGGTGGGTTATCGGTTCTACCTGGATTTAGCCGGTCCTCTACAGCCGGGTCAACAACGGCACGAATTTGACAACCGGGAAGAACTCGATCGAGCCCGGTGGGCGCTGGATCTGGCAGCAACCGGTCGCTCGGTGGTTCTGGTTTCATCCGGAGATCCTGGGATCTATGCCATGGCAGCAGCGGTGTTCGAAGTGCTGGATCAGACGGTTAACTCGGCCTGGGAGGGGGTAGAAATTCAGGTCGCCCCCGGTATTTCCGCCATCCAGGCGGCTGCAGCTCTGGCTGGAGCCCCCATTGGCCACGATTTTTGTGCCATTTCCCTCTCCGATATCCTGAAGCCCTGGTCGGTGATTGAGCACCGAATTACTACCGCTGCGGTGGCTGATCTGGTCATTGCTTTTTACAACCCTGCTTCCAGGGAGCGGTCCTGGCAACTGACTCGAGCCCAGGAGATTCTGTTGCAACAGCGATCGCCCCAAACCCCTGTAGTCCTGGGGCGCGATCTGGGGAGACCGGGCCAATCTGTGCGGGTCGTCACCCTGGAAGCCCTGAATCCCGCAGAGGTCGATATGCGGACCCTGGTGCTGGTAGGCTCCTCCCATACCCGATTGCTATCCGACAAATATGGCAAAACCTGGGTTTATACCCCTCGCCGCTATGATCCGATCGAGGTCAAGGGTGAATGTGACGGGTTAACCAGGCCATCGCTGCAGGGATATCCGGTGCCACCTCTGCCGCTGGCAACATCGGACGACGGACCATCACCACAGGGAGACCCAGCTCACGGGCAGCTCTGATCTTGGCATAGGTAGCCTCTCCGCCGCTGTTTTTCGAGACCACGGTGTCAATACCATAGTGGGTCATCAGGGTTAGCTCATCCTGGAGCGAAAACGGTCCCCGATCGAAGAGCAATTCTCCTGGCGGTACCGCCGTTCCCGATAAGGGGGGATCAATCATGCGCATCAGGAACCAGAGGGACTCCAGATGGGCAAAAGCTGCGAGCTGCTGGCGGCCTGTGGTTAAGAATACCCGTTTGGCCCGATCGGGCAAGATTGTCGCTGCTGCTTCAATCCTCTCAACGTCCAGCCAGCGATCGCCAGGGACGGGTTGCCAGGCTGGTCGGCTCAAAATCAGGTGGGGAATGCCACAGGCCGCAGCCGCAGCCGCAGCATGGTGAGAAATCTGGGCGGCAAAGGGATGGGTGGCATCAATCAACAGATCAATCTGGTGTTGCTGCAGGTAGGTAACCAGACCCTCTACGCCGCCAAAGCCACCGATCCGGACTGCACCTGCAGGGACAACAGGATGCTGGGTACGTCCGGCCAGAGACGTCATAATCTGGAGCTGTGGTAGCAAAGAAGCTTTAGCCAATAGTTCTGTTGCATCTCCCGTGCCCCCCAGAATCAGGAGCCGCAGATGATCCAGATTAATTCCAATCGTCTCGTTGGCCCCCAAGTCCTCGATAAACCTCTCCTAAGGCATGAATCTCACGGGTTCTAGCATATAACTCAGCTTCTGTGAGTTGCCAGCGCTGTAACACATTGTCCAGGTCGCGCTGGATATCCCTGGCTCCAGGAAAATCCTGATAGCGGATGCGGAGCCGCCCTAACTCTACCAGATTGTAATCTGTGGGTTCCCCCTGGAGGAGACTATCAACAACCTGACGATCGCGGCTCCATAACGGATGTTGTTGATCTTTGCCTTCAGAGTCTGTCGCCATATTGAGTCAGGGGTGATCGATCGACAGCTTTATTCTGCCTTGTATCCAAAGATTTCGTCTATCCTCTTGCGTTAACTGAAATCAGTGCTTAAGATGTTTCACTTATAAATCGTCCCTTGATCTGAAATTTTATTTCATGTCTTTTCCAGGAAAAGCGCAAAATTTGCAGATTGTTGTGCTATTAAGTGGAGGACATTGCAGCCACTAAAAGGTCAACTTGTTGATTTTACCTATAAGAAAGTAGGGATCACCTGGAATGGCAATGAAATCCGTCATTGTTCATCTCAGTTAATCCAGTTCAGTATTATTCGAAGTCAGTTATGCGTTGTTTTGGTAGGAGTGAGGGTTATGACTGCCGGTCTAAAATACGAATCTGATATCCGCAATCGCAAATCCAGGACCGATCGATCCTGGAATAGGCTAGCAGTAAGATCCCGAGCTAATTCAGGCATGACGCCTCGCCCACTAACCCTGTTAGAGCGGCCTTCATCGACAGTCATGCCACTAGAACGGGGCAATCCGTCCGTTAGGCGTTTGCCCAAACCTCAACCTCTGCCCCTCTGGTTGAAGTTTTTGGTGGGTGCTCAAAAAGGAATCACGGTTTTAACGCTGCCTGTTGCGGCGATCGCCCTAGCTCTCTATGCTCAAACGGTTTATACACAACAACTCTGGAACCGTGATTATCACAAGCTGGAAACCCTGAAACGGCATGAACGACAGTTAATCGCAGCCAATGAAGCCTTGAAAAACCAGCTCGCTCAACAGGCAGAACGTCCTATGACGGGCCTGGTATCCGTCACTCCAGCGAATACCATCTTCCTCAAGTCAGCGCCAAAAACTCAGCCTTCTCCAGCCAATCATCCTCCTGAAGAAACAGAACCTGAGGCTATTCGACCCATGGGCTACTAATTTTGCAGTTAAATTTTTTATGAGCTTCCCCCGCCCCCCTGTCTCCCCCGGCAAGCCTCGTCGCTTATCTGTTGTCAGTCAGCCACCAGCAAAGGGTTCTAGGCCACCTGCCCCTTTCTTGATTAAGGCGTCTTCTAACAGGCTGGCTCTCGTCTGGGGAATTTTGTTGCTCAGTACTCTGGGGTTGGGGTGCAATCTGTTCCGGTTACAGGTATTGCAGGCTCCCCTGTTGCTGCAACAGGCCAGACAGCAACAAATCGTTGCCCTTCGTCCTTTTGTGCCCCGACGCCAGATTGTCGATCGTCGCGGCAATGTCCTGGCTTTTGACCAACCGGTTTATACCCTTTACGCCCATCCCAGATTGTTCAAGCAGCCCAAGTCTGAACTGGCAGATCAATTGGCTCCCATACTTGGCAAACGACCTGCTGATCTGATGACCCAGTTTAATCAGGGGCCTACAGGGGTACAGATAGAATTCTCCCTTCCAGAGGGAGCGGCCCAACAGATTGAGGCCATGGAACTGGATGGCCTGGAGCTTATCCGTCGTCAACAACGAATTTATCCCCAGCAAAATCTGGCTTCCAGTGTTCTGGGCTATGTGAACCTTGACCGTCAGGGGCAGGCGGGGGTGGAGTATAGCCAGCAAAGCTTCCTGGAACGGGTTGTGAAGGTTCTACACCTGACTCGTACTGGAAGTGGTAGCTTGATCCCCAATCAGGAGCGAACTGTGCCTTTACAGGTGGATGAGCAGCGGTTGCAGCTGACCCTGGATTTGAGGCTGCAGCGGGTCGCCCGATCGTCTCTGCAAAAACAACTGAAGCAATATCAGGCTAAACGAGGCGCTGTTATTGTGATGGATGCCATGGATGGTTCAATTCTTTCTCTGGTGGTAGAGCCCTCCTACGATCCGAATGAGTATTCCAGGTTCAATCTGGAGTTATTTAAGAATTGGGCTGTGACAGATTTGTACGAGCCCGGATCTACCTTTAAGCCTTTGAATGTGGCGATCGCCCTGGAGAGTAAGGCCATTCAAGCAGATGATGTCTTCAATGACGAGGGCCGGATTTTCGTGGGGGGATGGCCGATTGAAGATTATGACTACTCCTCAGTGGGAGCCAGAGGTCCCCTAACTGTGACGGAAATTCTCCAGAACTCCAGCAATGTGGGCATGGTGCGGATTGTCCAACAAATGAAGCGGGAGTCCTACTATCGCTGGTTAGAGCGACTGGGCCTGGGACAGAAATCAGGCATTGATTTACCTTTTGAGATTGCTAGCCAACTGAAACCCAGAGAGCAATTTATTGCTTCACCGATTGAATCTGCTACCACTGCTTTTGGCCAGGGATTTTCCATAACCCCCATCCAGTTGGTCCAAATGCACGCAACCCTGGCCAATGGAGGCAAACGGGTAACACCCCATGTAGTGCGGGGGTTAATTGATGCCAGCAACCAACTGCAGGAACAGCCCGATCGTGCAGGCAGCAAACGAGTCTTTTCATCACGAACAACCCGAACCGTCCTGGCTATGATGGAGGCAGTTGTGGAGCGAGGGACTGGAAAACCAGGTCGCATTGCTGGCTATCGAATTGCAGGTAAAACAGGTACCGCTCAGAAAGCGAATTCCGCAGGTGGATATTCCAGCCATGCCAAGATCACCAGCTTTGTGAGCATCTTTCCAGTTGAGGCTCCCCGCTATGTTGTGCTGGCTGTGGTAGATGAACCGAAGGGGGACAATGCTTTTGGGGCAACAGTTGCTGCCCCAATCGTGAAGTCGGTGATTGAAACCCTAATTCCCCTGGAAGGGGTTGCCCCGGCCAAGGTGGGATCGAGTACTCGATAGAGACTTGCCTGCAACACCTCTATCGGACCGGCGGGGATTAATAATCTAGGGTCAGCGTTTCGTACCCTTCCACCTGTAGGGAGGGGTGAATCTCTACCTTGGGGGATTGGGAAACCGGTTCTTCGGCCTGACGCATAACCTGAATCTCACGATCCAGTTGGGTAATCTGGCCATCCAGTTGGTGGATACGATCGACCATAATCTGCCGTCGTTCATCCAATTTCTTCAACTCCAGCTTCAACCGCTTCCGTTCTACAACCAACTTGTAAACATCCAGGCAAGCGGTATCCTCAGATTTCTGCCGGGGCATGCTGCTGATCTTGGGACGAATTCGTCCCTGAGGTGGAAAGCGGCGCATCAGAGAGTACCTCCTCGAAGGTGGAGTTGGATTTTACAGGTGCTAAGGAACGGGAATTAAATAACCTGGATTTCTTCAGCCCTCACCCCCAACCCCCAACCCCTCCCCCTCTCCCGGCGAGAGAGGGGGCAGGGGGGTGAGGGCAATCAGGAGTTTGACACTTTATTTAATTCTCATTCCTAAATAGATAGATCTAATTAAACGATCGGTATCTTCAGAATACCCGGCTTAGCGGGAGAGCAGCTTGAATGAGTTCAAATATCCTTCCACACTCTTTACCAGATACTTCTCCTTGTCTTTACCAACGACGACGACCACCTGATAAAGACGCTGGTTGACCAGAAAAATCCGGTTTCTGGCCTTGCGATCTCGGGGTAATTCCAACCAGATTTCCCGTCCCGGATAACCAGCCAGTGTAATCTGGCGCTCATCTAAAATCTTGCCTTTAATACTCTCGACAAATCCATCTCGCACACCGCGAAATAGCTGTTCAACATTGGCTTCCCCTTTACTGACCTGTTGCACCAAATTGGGGGGGAGATCAGAATAGGCCACCATGTAAGCGACAGAATCCTGTTGGCGCTCGACCACAAACATCTGGGTGTCGATCGCGCCCATCTGGGTATTCTGGGTTTGCTTACTTGCCAGAGGATCTCCTGGCATCAGAATTGTGAAGCCACCGGTTTGGGACAGAAACGATTTCCAGACGGATTTTTTTGCCTCACTGGCCTGGGCAAGAACAGTCTGGGCTGGCTGGAGTTGGTTGGCCTCAGGGGAAGCAACCGCAAATCCGCCTATCAGTACTACTGATAGGAAAGACGACACCATTATTTCAAGCTTCATAGGATAAATCCAGTCTTCAAAAGCGTACGTATGTTGTTAAGTCTTGCCCGTAGAGGCGTCAATCTTGCCTGTACAATATGGCTGACAAAATTGAAAACGGCAATAACAGAGATGCACAATTCAGGCAATCAGTGTATCTCAGATTTTCAAAACCATGGGATCCAACATGAAATCCTTAACCTCTGATCAGGCAGTTCTATGGCGACAGGTTTGGGGGCTGGCGGCCTTGCTGGCTGCGATCGTATTCAGTTGGATGGTTTACGGGTTTTACCAGCCCCGAATTCTGGAACAATTGGGATTTTCGGGACTGGCAGCTTATCTGGGGGTAATTCAGGGGATTTTGGGAGCCGGGATTGAGCCGATCGTGGGGATTGGGTCTGACCGCATGATGCAGCGCATCGGCAGTCGCCTGCCCCTGATTGCGGTGGGGGTGACCCTGGCCGGGATCATCTTTGTCCTGGCGTCCCTACTCCTCCAGGTTCAGGTGCCTGTAGCGATGCGCTGGCTGATTCCTGTTCTGATGACGCTCTGGGTAATTGCCATGATTATCTTCCGAGGGCCTGCGATCGCTCTGCTGATGCAGTTTGCGCCCACCTCCAAATTGCCCAGAGCCAGTTCTATCCTGGTGTTTGTTTTTGGCCTAGTGGGAGCCCTGGGACCCCTTCTGGGTTCCCTGATCCAGGCATTGGGCACGTCCCTGACTTTTGCCCTGGGGGCAATCGTCTTGCTGGCTGGGGCGATGCTGCTCTGGTCTACCAACCTACAGACACCCCTGCCACCCATGACATCCGTGGGGCCGAGCCCATCTGCCTGGCAGTCTACCCTGATTTTCGGCGTTGGGGTCGGGGTCGGTTTGGAGGTTAACTTCCTCCTGCGCTGTTTTCCAACAGTTTTACAGCCCCTGATCCGAGGGAGCAATGCAGACTATATTGCCGCTGCTATCCTTTTGGTGTCTGCCCTGGTGGCACTCCCCATAGAACGAGTTACCCGAAAGCTGGGTTTACGGAACGCTATGCTAACGGGGTTAGGGACGATGGTTGCTCTGATGGGGGTAGCGCTTCAGACGAGTGATCCGGGTCTGGCGATCGCCCTCACCTTAGGATTTGGGGTGGCCCTGGGGTTGCTATTCATTACCCAGATTCCCTTCACCCTGGCGCTGGTGCCTCCCACCGAGGCAGGCTGGGGAACAGGGCTCTATTTTGGGGGCATGGGAGCAGCAACGGCTCTGGTGAGTCTGCTCCTTCAAAGTGCTTCAGCCTTCCCAAGCATGTCGGCACTGGTGGGGAGTGCGATCGGATTTTCCGCTAATGCATTGTGCATCAGTCAGGTCAGTTACTGGAAGTGCAGCGTCAGGGAATAAACTGGGGCGCTAGGGTTCGAACCTAGGAATGGCGGGACCAAAACCCGCTGCCTTACCACTTGGCTACGCCCCATTGGTAGACCTCAACTATATTAGCAATTATCCGCCGGGGTGTGTCAAGCCCTACAAAATTGAAATCTCTCTATTCGCCGTAGAGGTGTTGGCCCAGGCTATTAGCCAGTTTCTCCGCGATCGCTTCTACCCAATTCTCATCCTGCTGGGTATAACTACGGGGCGCATTGGCCCCTAGAATGAGGACCCCTTCCCCCCCAATGGGCTGACAAATCACGCCCTGGGTATTCTCGGGCAGATAGTTAAACTCGATGCGCCCCGGATAGACCTTCAGGTCAACCAGATAGACGGGCTTCTGCTGGGTCAGCACCCGCTGCAGAATCGGCCCCGGCTGCACCTCTGGGACTGGCCCCAGAATACCCCGTCGCAGCAGCACCTGTCCTCCATACCAGACTACCAATGAGCGGGTTGCTGTGTTGGTTAGAAGGATCCGCGAGGCCCAGGCCAATTCTATCTTCACCACCTCTGGCAGGTCAGATGCTAGTTCAAACCCTTCTTCTCCGGTCAGAAGCACCACATCTGGAGAGCGGGGCTGCACCCGTTCCCAGAGCAAGCCAGTCAAGATCAGCAGGGCGCTGAGGATCACACCCAGAGCATCCGATCGAGCCTGAGAATCGGTTAATTCGGCTGTCCATAATCGGTTCAACAACAACAACCCGGCAGCCAAGCCCCCAGCCACCAGGGGTAAACGCCGCAGGACCTGATTTCGATCGGGTTTCGCCATAACAATCCTGCAAAATTCAACCTGTATCCTCCGGCTTTGCTGAATGCAAATATGAATTACCCTCATCCCCAACCTTCTCCCGCAGGAGAAGGGAGCTAAAACTCTTGTTCCCTCTCCTTTGGGAGAGGGCTAGGGTGAGGGCTGCATAAGGCTCAAGCACGAAAATCATCCTTCTATTCAGCAACGCCTATCCTCCTCACCCCGGAGTAGAAGGGCGATTAATCCCGCTTCTACTCTGGGGAATGCCCCATGATGGCATCAAAAGCAAAACAGGGCAGACGATCGTCCACCCTGATTGCAATTGATTCAGTCGTTCGATCTTAGGAAAGACTGCTGGCGATACCGCTGAGCACACCCAGATTAACCATCAGGGCATGAGCAATAGCAGCACCACCGATGCCACCGATTAAGAAGCCACCGGCAAATTCATTCCAGCCTTCTGCCGTTTTCATCGGATCAGACGCATCAGCAGAGCTGGAGGGATAGCTACTGGCGTAGATGGACAGAGCGATCGTCAGCAGGACAACCAACCCAGAGGCAGCCAGTAAGCCAGCCAAGCCTCCAACATCAGAACCCCGCAGGGGACCCAGTGTGGCAAAGGGACCATACACCAGGTAACCATGAGCCATACCAATTTCCAGAGCTCTCCGGAAAGGAGAAAGTCCGCGACGGTAGGCAGGCAAATTATTAATAAAAGCCTTAGAGAAGGGAGAAGAGTTGATCGGAGTCGCCAGATTACCAGCTAGTGGAGTTGTTGAAGTCATAGTCGTTTCTTCCAAATAATAAGCTTCAGGATGTTCTTGAAAGTGCTTCCCAACTTGATTTCAACCGGGCCACTAGGGCATGGGATGGAACAACAAATCGGGGAAGAAGCGATTGAATTCAATCACAATACCGGCAGTAATCGTGATCCAGACCGCAGCCAGCACAGGCGCACTAGAAAGATACTTCAGCAAATAGTTCATCGTTTAACTCTCTTGTGACTAACGGGGTGAAACAGTAATCTCATCATCTTTGGCCAACAGTTCACCGGTGGTAAATTCCTTAACTGCCAGAAGCGGCCAGGAAAATCCGGTCAGCATCAGACCAACGGCTGCAGGAACATCAATGATGATTTCCTTCTCTTCCGGAGAGTCGCTCTTCTTAGCTTTCTGGATGTAGGCCCGACCGACCCAACCAATCCAACCGGCAATGTACAAGAAGAGAATGCTGGGAATCGTAAATTCACCAGCGTGGCTGAACCGACCATCTACAATAAGATGGGGTAGACCATCGGTCCCGCAAAGGACTCCCGAATCGGCGTAAGACTTGAAGCGCTGCGGAGCAGTCGCACTCTTAGAATTCTTAGCGCGCTGGGCAAAAGCTGGAGAATCTTTGCAGGGGACAAGACCAGCAACATCAGCCGATGCGGGCAGGGTAAAACCAACCCACAGACAAAGGACAATCAGCAGAGCAAACAATCGACGCATGAAATTGTTTCCCTCTATTACAAAGTTTTTTGCAGATACAAAATGTGTTGAAGAAGCCGAGTTTATCTTCGGTTAGAGTGAACTCATCCACCAAAATTACCAGTAAATGGCAACGGTTTTGGCAATTGAAACAAGTTGTGACGAAACTGCAGTGGCGATTGTTAAAAATCGTCAAGTTCTAAGCAGTATTGTTTCGTCTCAAATGGATCTCCACCGTCAGTATGGTGGAGTGGTGCCCGAAGTGGCCTCCCGACAGCATCTGGAAACAGTGAATTTGGCGATCGCTGAGGCTCTCGCAGCCACCCCTCTCTCCTGGGCTGACATTGATGGGGTGGCAGCCACCTGTGCTCCCGGTCTGGTGGGAGCATTGTTGGTAGGTCTGACCGCAGCCAAAACCCTGGCCCTGGTCCATCAGAAACCTTTTCTGGGGGTGCATCACCTGGAAGGACACCTCTATGCCACCTATCTCAGTGAACCAGAACTCCAGCCTCCTTTTCTCTGCTTACTGGTCTCCGGAGGGCATACCAGTCTGATTCAGGTTCGGGCCTGTGGAGATTATGTCACCCTGGGGCAAACCCGGGATGATGCTGCGGGTGAAGCGTTCGATAAGGTGGCCCGACTTTTGCACCTCGGCTATCCCGGGGGGCCGGAGATTGATCGTCTGGCCCAGATCGGCAATCCCAGGGCTTTTGCCCTGCCGGAAGGAGCTATTTCCCTGCCGGAGGGGGGATATCACCCCTATGACTCCAGTTTTAGTGGGCTGAAAACAGCGATGTTGCGTCTGACCCAAAAATTACAGCAGGAAAGCTCTTCTCTGCCTATCGCTGACCTGGCCGCCAGTTTTCAGGATACCGTTGCCCGATCGCTGACTCGACGGGCGATCGCCTGCGCTTTAGACCACGGCCTGGATACGATCGCGATCGGGGGCGGGGTGGCTGCCAATAGTGGTCTGCGCCGTCATTTGCAGGCTGCGGCAGCGGAGCACCAACTCCGGGTCTTATTCCCACCGCTAAAGCTGTGTACAGACAACGCGGCTATGATCGCCTGTGCGGCTGCCGAGCATTTGGAACAGGGCCATCGATCGGCCCTGACCTTGGGCACCCAATCCCGCATGGCCATCTCCGAAGTGATGCAATTGTACCGAGATGCTACAGCCCATGCCGGTACAGGATCGATCGCACCTGATCGGCCACCTGGCCAGATTGCTCAATCATGGCAAAGTGTCCACAATCAGGGATTTCAATCACATTCTCCCCGCAATCACCAAACAGGGTGTGAAAGCTGGCCAGGTGGCGCACATAGCGAGGCTCCATAATGTTGTCCTGGGAACCTGTAATAAAGTAAGCGGGTTGCTGAAGCTGGGCCACAACCTGGGGCAACTTATGGACCTCTGCTTCAGTGGTGGAATCCAGCAGGGTTCCCAGGGCGGCCTCCGGCTGAGCTGCGACAAAGTCAATGATGCGCTGCCGACCCCAGCGGCGGGCTATGGGATGGCAGACATTGGCACGGGAGAACACCAGATCAACCAGAGGCAGTTGCCTGAGCCAGGGGGGACGAAACTGGAGCATCTGTTGCCCTGCCGCTCGGAATTTTTCAAACTCCCGTTCCAGGTAAATGCCCCCCCCTGAATTAATGCAGATGACGCCTTTCACCCGATCGAACAGTTGAGCCGCACCCCACAGGGCAATGCTCCCACCCAGGGAATGGCCAATCAACCAGGCATTAGAGATATTCAACTGATCAAGCAAGATGGCTAAGTCCTGGACATAGGCAGCAGGGGTAAAGGTCTGGGGCGCTGTATGGGTCAGAGGATCAGGAATGGGACTACTACTCTGCAGCGGGTCAACAGGGGCTGAAGCAGGATAGCCCGATCGATCGGATGCCACCAACGCCAGTGTTGGTGGCATGGAAAGGGTGTCTTGCCAAGGAATCTGACTTCCAGCAGGCTGAGAGGCTCCAAAACCACGGAGATCGTAGGCCAGACAGGTATAGCTGGAGACCAGATGCTCTATCAGAGGCTGCCAGTACGATCGGCTCAGGAGCCAACCGTGAATAAAGACTAGGGTACAGGGGGATTCAACCGAGGGAGCCACCACCAGATCATAGGCATGGGGTGTTCCAGAAACATTAATCATGGCCATAGGTCTATTCTAGAACCTTCGACCGAGCAATCGCTGACGAACCCCCTCGGCAATTTTTTGGCCCAGGTATTCTGGAATCAGATTTTCATTGGGACCTAACAGATACAAGATCAATCGAGTCCGGCCCCGCCAGACCAGTAAGTTTGCATTCACCACCAGCAGATCTTCCTGCCAGATGGCATACATCACCTTATAAAATAACCCTGGTTGGTTATCTGCTTCGATCAATAGGGCGGGCAGGTGAAAAACTGGATCAACATAAAACTCAGTTTCTACCTGTTCCAGACCTGCATCCAGATTGAACTCGACCGCTAGCATCTCCTCTACCTCAAACCTACCAGCCAGGGCCTCCCGGATGGCCCGTCCGACATTCTCTGCAGTCTTATCCGTTAGAGTTTTGCCTCCCCGGGAAACCACCAGCTTAATAAACACCAGCATGGGGGGATAGATCTGGCCATAGAGGCTGAGGCTATGAATGGTTAACCCATAGGCTGCCAGAACCCCGAAAATGTCGCTGAGTAAAAAGGATTGGTTACGGTAAGCAAAGTGCAGGGCGCTTTTATTTCCCTCTGGTTTTAACTCAATCACAGCCTGCCGACTCTTATAAAGCTGATAGGCCAGCCTCAGGTTCTGGAGTTGAATCTCACTACTGACAAACTGCTCATAGAACTGGGGAAACGCCCGGTTGAAGCGTTTGAGAAGCTCTATTGTCTGTGATTTCAAGCCTGAGGTCATAGGAATTGAGCTTGCTTACCTGATCGAGGAATTATCGGGATAGATGGAATTCTGCGACTGAGTTAAAATGTGCACGGACTATTCCCTAGAGTTTTATCATTATTTATCTTTAGTGTTCTCATTTCCTGTTCAGAATCTTCAGATCACTTATGAGAACGCAGGAGGGAGAAAGGCATTGATTGACTGACAAAACTGTTAAAAATCGCATTTTATTGTAGAGGTGGGTTGATCAGCTTGCTGACCACGAGTCGGGGAAAATTTGTCAACCCAACGCTATGGAGATCTGTCGGTCAATCAGGGTAATAGCCTATCCAAAATCTAACTTTTGAAGAAATGCAATACTAGCTATACTGTCATTTGATTCCCTACTTTACTTGAGCTGCATGGGTTTTTGGAAAAGCTTGTTTAGCGGTTCTGATTCTTCCTCTCCGCAAAAAATAGCAGAGACCGATATCTATAATGCTGAAAGCCAAGCCGAAGGGAAGCCAGCCACGCGGACCGATCTGATGCGCGATCGCCCCAATATTAACTCCCGCATCTTCTTCAGCACGGAACGTGACATTGATTTGTATGAACTGGAAGAGCTTTGCGATGCAGTTGGGTGGTCCCGCCGTCCTTTGCGGAAGGTAAAAAAGGCAATCCAGCACAGCTTCCTCGTCATTTCCATGTGGGAGCAGAGGGGAACTCAGCGGCGATTGATCGGGTTTTCCCGCGCCACCTCTGATCATGCGTTCAATGCCACCATCTGGGATGTAGTTGTCCATCCGGACTTTCAAGGCAAAGGGTTGGGTAAAGCTCTGATGAGACATATCATCAAGAAGCTGCGGAGCGAGGATATTAGTAACATTACTCTGTTTGCCGATCCCCAGGTAGTAGAATTCTATCGGAATCTGGGCTTTATCTCCGACCCGGAAGGCATTAAAGGGATGTTCTGGTATCCAGATTAGAAACCTCCTCCCACCGTTTGTCAACCAGGACGGAGCGAGCTTTGGTGGACCCAGGGCTTCACAGTTGGTCTCGCACCCCAGCGTTTCTGCAGAGCAGATCTGACGATTTCCTGGAGAGAGGATACCGCCCTTCATCTCCCCTGACTTCAATCAAATTGGCCATCGCTCCGATCTTTCTAGTCAGATCGGAAATTGACGTTATGGGCCAGTTATGGTATATATGTACTATATACTCAGATTCCAATTAATCAGGCCGTTGGGGAGTCTGAAGGAAAAGGGATTGAACAAGGGATAGCGAGAACGAGCTAGGGGACATGAGGTAGAGAAAATGAGGCGTCAAAAAAGGTTACGTAAGGTTGGCGCAAGTTATCTTCTGGCAGGTGGAACTGTACTTGCGGCAGCCGGGTTACTCATTAATCCACAGGAATTTTTTAATAACGATCGAGTCGTCAAAGACGTTTGCCAGGAAATTATTCAGCCCAAGGCCACCTTGAGTCGAGAGGAGTTGCTGCGGTTACTGTCTATTCCAGAACGATCGAACAAGACCAGGGTCAGGCAGATCGTTCGAGATCCTTACTGCAACCTGCCCAGTATTGAAGTGCGGGAGGGGATTACGGCCGATCGAGAAGCCTATCCCCTATCCTTTGACAACCAGATTCGGGTTGTTTTGCTATATGAGGGCAATGAGTATGCAGGGTATAGCTTTGCCTTTCAACCATAGGATGCATCGAGTTTACCTTCGATGGGTGGGAATCCTGTTCTGGCTCGGGCTGGTTGTGGCTATCAGTGGTTGTAGTAGCAGTGAAGCCAATATGGAGCCTAGGCGGGTGAAGCTCTTTCAAAACTGGCAACTCCAGCCTGGTGATGAAATTGCAGGTTATCCGATCGTCAGCAGTTTGGGAGACATCTCCATTCAATTACGAGGGAAACCAGTCTATGCACCATTCCAGGGACGGATTGAGCCGTTTACTTCCCATTGTGTGGTGTTCTCCAGCCCTGAGGTGCCAGCCTACCTGTTTCGTCTCTGTGGTCTGAACCGTCCCCGGTTGGGAACTGTGAAAGCAGGGGAAAAAATCGGGTCTGGCCCTGCCCTCCAATTTGCAGCTCTCCGAAAACAGCCCAACGGGACCTGGGCTTTCGTTGAACCATCCCAGAGTATTCTGGAGAAGGTTTTGACCCGCCAACCCTAGGAGTTAGTCAATTGGGATATTAACCATTGAGGTCAAATCTTTAATTTTGGATGCAAAATTTTTGATATGGAGCCATGATAGTTATCAGAATTCGTGATCTCTCCTAGGTTGCCACCTATCACCAATGGTTTCCATTCCTGATGCAGATCCATCGATTTCCTTTATGGAAATTGATTTAGAGCCTGCCATTGTGAGCAATCCTTTAATGCTGCCGCAGGAGGCATCTGTGATGGCGGCACTCCTGCAAATGAGTGCTGGCCGAGCAATGTGCCCTAACTTAAAGGAAAACAACCGGGAGATAGCTCAAATCCATGCGTCCCTGAGGTCCAGTTGTGTCTTGATTTTGCAAGGGAGGGCTCTGGTTGGCATCTTGACTGAAAAGGATATCGTTCGTCTCAGTGCCACAGGACGATCGCTGGCAGAGCTTTCCCTCGGAGAGGTGATGGCCCATCCTGTCATCACCCTGCGTCGGTCTGAGTTGAACGATCCCTTCCTAGCACTCAATCTTTTACAACACCATGGGATTCACCACCTGCCCATTCTGGAACAACAGGATCAGGTTGTGGGGGTGCTGACGTCTGAAACCTTGCATCACCTGCTGCGCCCGATCGATCTGCTGCGGCTGCGATTGGTCAGCGAGGTGATGACCCGCGAGGTCGTCTGTGCTCATCCAGATGAGTCTGTCTTGACGATCGCACAGCTCATGACAGCTCATCAGGTGAGTGCAGTGGTGCTGGTAGAAGCACAGGAACAACCATCGTCCGGCTCCTTGCTCCAGTTTCCCCTTGGGATACTGACAGAGCGGGATATCGTTCAGTTTCAAGCTCTGGGCCTGAACTTTGAGCAGCTTCAGTCCCGGAGCGTCATGAGTGCCCCGGTCTTCTCCGTTGATGCAGAGGATTCTCTCTGGACCGTCCAGAACATGATGCGGCGGCAACTCATCCGCCGAGTCGTGGTGATCGGAGCACAGGGAGAATTGGTTGGCACAATAACCCAGCCAGATATCCTCAAGGCCCTCAATCCGTTAGAACTCTATAAGTTGGTCGAGGTGCTGGAGCAACAGGTCTGTCGCCTGGAAGCAGAAACACTGAAGCTGACACGAAATTACAATGTTGAGCTAGAAAATCAAATCCGCTCCCAGACCGCTAAATTGCAAGCCAGGTTAAAACAGGAACGGCTGATCGCCACGATTACGGGGCAGATCCATACGTCTCGGGATTTGCAGGATATTTTTGAGACGATCGTCACTTCAGTGCAATCCCTACTGAACTGCGATCACGTCATCATCGGTCAGTTTCAGCCGGATTGGAGCATGACTGTGGTCGCAGAATCCCCTCCTGGGGAAGGCAAAACCTACCTGGGCCTACAAATTCAGGATCCCTGCTTTGCCCCCGATTGGGTGCAGTCTTATTCTGAAGGACGGATTCGGGTCGTCCCAGATATTTACCTGACAGAGATGAGTGCCTGTCAGCAGCAATTCCTGGAGCAGTTGCAGATCCGGGCTAAGATCCTGGCTCCTGTATTCCAGGAAAATATCTTGTGGGGCCTGATCGGGGTTCTGGAAGAACAGAACTCCCGATCCTGGACGGATGAAGAGGTTGCCTTAATGGAGCACCTGGCAGCTCAATTGGCGATCGCCATCCGGCAAACCAGCTCATATCAGCAGCTCCAGAAGGAACTGGCGGAACGCCATCGGGTAGAAGCAATCCTGCAACAGAGTCAACAGAGTTATGCGTCCCTGGCAGACGCTGCTCCCGTGGGAATTTTTCGGACGGATGTGGAAGGCTACTGTCTCTACGTCAATGAGCGGTGGTGTCAGATGGCCGGAATGAGTTTTGGCGATGCCATGGGTTTTGGTTGGGCGCAGGCTTTGCATCCAGACGATCGCGATCATGTGGCGGCAGAGTGGTACAAAGCAGCCCGAGATCGGCGACCATTCAAGCTGGAGTATCGATTTGAAAGGCCTGATGGGCACATCACCTGGGTTTATGGACAGGCCGTCGCAGAACGGGGAGAGAAGGGCAGTATTGTTGGCTATGTCGGCACTATTACCGATATTACCGATCGTAAGCAGACAGAGGAAGCGGCCCAGTACCGACTGGATATTCTGGAAGCCGCCCGCGACATTATTGCATCCGCCAGGCCGACCGGTCGGTTGACCTATCTGAATCAGTCGGGCCGGGCTTTGCTGAGGATTGACCCGGCTGAGGATATTACCCAAACCTATATTCCGGATTACCATCCACCTCAGGTCGCAGAGCACATTCTGCACGAAGCCCTGCCTCAGTGTTTACAGCAGGGGTTTTGGGCTGGGGAAACCCTGTTCCGCCGCCGGGATGGGAGCGATATGCCAGCCTGGCAGGTGATCGTTGCCCACCGTCGTCAGGATGGGACGGTCAGTCATTTCTCTACCATTGCCCGGGATCTGACCGATCGCAAACAGGCTGAAGCCACTTTAAGAGATAACGAAGAACGGCTCCGGCTGGCGTTGTTAGCAGCCAATCAGGGGCTTTATGACCTGAATGTGCAAACGGGTGATGCGATCGTGAATCCCATCTACGCCACCATGCTGGGCTATGATCCGGCAGAATTTCAGGAGACGAACGCCCGCTGGATTGAACGTTTACATCCAGATGATCTGGAACGGGTAGGCCAGATCTACCAAGCCTATGTGGCTGGAACGACACCAGAATACAAGGTGGAGTTCCGTCAGCGGACTCGATCAGGGGATTGGAAGTGGATTCTTTCCCTGGGCAAGATTGTGGCCTGGGATCAGGAGGGCCAGCCACTGCGGATGTTGGGGACCCATACGGATATCACCGATCGCAAAGAGGCCGAACTGCAGCGGCAGCAGGCTCTAGAGGAACTCCACCAACTGAATCAGGAGTTGGAAATCAGGGTGGAAGAACGGACTGTAGCCCTGCGAGAATCGGCAGCAGAACTGGAACGCTTCTTTACAGTGGCTCTGGATTTGCTCTGTATCGCTGATGTGAACGGCTATTTTCGTCGCTTGAACCGCGCCTGGGAGACAACCCTGGGTTATACCCTGGATGAACTGGAAGGGCGGCTGTTTTTGGACTTCGTCCATCCCGATGATCTGGCAGCAACCCTGGAGTCCCTCTCAACCCTGGAACAGCAGGAAACCGTTCGCAGCTTTGTCAACCGCTATCGCCGTAAGGATGGCAGTTATCGCTATATCGAATGGTATTCTCGCCCTTATGGACAGCTTATCTATGCTGCCGCCCGTGACGTAACGGAGCAAAAGCTGACAGAACAACAACTGCGCCATACGTCCGATCGGCTCACCCTGGCGATTAAATCGGGAGCGATCGGCATCTGGGACTGGGATGTTCAGAGCAATATTCTGACCTGGGATCAGCGGATGCATGAGATGTATGGCATTAAGCCCGATGGTTTTGGGGGTATCTATCAAGCCTGGAGCAACAGTTTGCACCCTGACGATCGCGCAGCGACTGAAGGGGCGATTCAACAGGCGTTAACGGGAGAGAAGGACTACGACCCCGAATTTCGGGTGATCCATCCAGATGGGACGATCCACTTCATTAAGGCCTATGGCCTGGTGCAGCGTAATAGTCAGGGAGAGCCCCAGCGCATGATTGGGATCAATTTTGATATTACCGATCGCAGGCAGGCAGATGAGCAACTCCGTAAAACGACCGCTCAATTAGAGGCCGCAAATCGGGAACTGGAGGCCTTTGCCTATTCGGTGTCCCACGATCTGCGGGCTCCCCTGCGGGCGATCGATGGCTTCAGCACAGCCCTGTTAGAAGACTATGGGGACCTCTTCAATGACGAAGCCAGGGAGTATTTTGGCTACATTCGGGGCGGTGTGCAGCGCATGGGTCTGTTGATTGATGACCTGCTTCGCCTCTCCAGAATTTCTCGAAGTAATCTGCAGCATTCAGAGGTGAATCTGAGTGACCTGGCGCAGGGAATTATAACAGAGTTACAGCAATCCCAGCCCAATCGCCAGATTGAGGTGGGGATCACCCCAAATGCGATCGTCTGGGCTGACCTTAACCTGATGCGGATTGTTCTGGAAAACCTGCTCCAGAATGCCTGGAAATTTACCAGTCACCATGCCACGGCCCACATTGAATTCGGTCAACTTGCCCACAATGCAGAAATGACCTACTTTGTCCGGGATGACGGGGCAGGGTTTGATATGGCTTATGCATCCCTGCTGTTTGGCGTGTTCCAGCGATTGCATGATACCCATGAGTTTCCGGGAACTGGCATTGGTCTGGCCACTGTGCAACGGATTCTTCACCGTCATGGGGGGCGGGTATGGGCCGAAGGGGCTGTGGAACAGGGTGCAACAATTTACTTTACGCTACCGCCAATACAGCAAGGTTCAGGAATTTCAGGATGACTCAGGAACGTGTAATTTTACTGGTTGAGGATAACCCAACGGATGAGAAGCTTACGGTTCGGACCCTGCGACGGAGCAATATTGCGAATGAAATTATCGTGGCTCATAACGGGGAAGAGGCGTTGAATATTTTATTTGGTTCAGAGGATGAAGCAGGGAAAGAGTTGGGGATCTTACCGACGGTGATGCTTCTAGACTTAAAACTCCCTAAAATTAATGGGCTGGAAGTGTTGCGGCGAGTTCGGGCCCACGAACGCACCCATCTCCTGCCCGTGGTAGTACTAACGTCATCCACTGAGGAATGCGACATTATCCAGAGCTATAACCTTGGTGCCAATAGTTATGTGCGCAAACCTGTAGATTTTGACCAGTTTAGTGAAGCGGTTCGCCAGCTTGGGCTCTACTGGGTGTTGGTGAATCAACCTTTACCCAAACAATCGCCCTAGAGGACCAGACTGCGATCGAAGGGAGTGCAGCGGTCCTGCTTTTCCATGGCATGAAGAGATAGGTTTCTCGGAGGTCTCCATGAGTGAGCTACTGAATGTCTTAATTGTTGAGGACATGAAAGAAGATGCCATTTTGGTCATCCGAGAATTGCGGCATAGTGGCTTTAATCCCATCTGGGAGCGGGTTCAAACTGCTGAAGAACTCAGGACAGCTTTGGTCAGCCGCACCTGGAATGTGATCATTTCAGACTACTGTTTGCCCCGATTCAGCGCCCCTGCAGCCCTGGAGGTGGTCACCCAGAGTGGGCAGGATATTCCGTTTATTGTGGTGTCTGGCACGATCGGGGAAGAGTCTGCGGTGGAAATGATGAAGGCAGGTGCCCATGACTATGTCATGAAGGACAACCTGAAACGACTTCCGGAAGCGGTGCGGCGAGAAATTCGAGAGGCCCGTATGCGGGCTGAGCGTCAGCAGGCGCAGACAACCCTCGATCGAACCCAGGAACGACTGCAACTGGCGATTGAGGGGTCGGGGATTGGGTTATGGGATTGGTATGTTCAGCAACAAACCATCATTTTCAATGAGCACTGGGCTGAAATGATTGGCTATACCCTGCAAGAACTGGAACCTATCGGCTCCCCAACCTGGATGGACTTCCTCCATCCCGATGATGTCAGAAAATCCTACGAGGCGTTAGAGCGTCACTTCCGGCAGGAAACCCCAGTCTATGAGTGTGAAGTCCGAATGCGCCACCGATCGGGCGAGTGGGTCTGGGTCCTGGCTCGCGGCAAGGTAGTGGAGCGGGACGGGAGCGGAAAACCAGTCCGCATGCTTGGCACCCATCTGGATGTGACAGAACGTAAACGGGCCGAAACCGCCTTACAAAATTTGATTGAGGGAACCGCTTCGGTCACGGGAGCAAATTTCTTTTCTGCCCTGGTGAAACATATTGCAATGGCACTTAATGTGGCCTATGTTCTGGTCAGTGAACGGATCGGCGATCGCCTGCAAACCCTGGCTTTTTGGGGTGAGGGAGAATTGCAGGACAATACCTCCTATGGGATCCCCCAGACTCCCTGTGAACGAGTACTGGAGGCAGGATGCTATGCCTGTTTGCATGCTATCCAGACCATCTTTCCTGACAATCAAGATCTGGTTGAAATGCAGGCAGAAAGCTATCTGGGTATTGCTTTGCGGGATGCTAATGGAAAAGCCTTAGGGAATCTCTGTATTCTGGATACTTGCCCCTTAACGGATCTGGATCGGACTGAAGCTATCCTGCGGGTATTTGCAGCCCGGGCAGGGGCAGAGTTGGAGCGGCAGCGGGCGATCAATGCCCTGCACCAGATGAACCGGGAATTGGAAGATATTGTGCAGCAGCGCACGGCTGAACTGCGTCAGAGTAATGAGCAACTCGCAACGACAAACCTTGAACTCGCCCGGGCAACCCGGCTAAAAGATGAATTTCTGGCCAATATGAGTCATGAGCTGCGGACTCCCCTCAATGCCATCCTGGGATTGTCTGAATCTTTGCAAGAACAAATTTTTGGTCCCGTGAATGAACGGCAACAGAAAGCCATCTCAATGGTTGAACAGAGTGGCCAACATCTGCTGTCCCTGATTAATGACATCCTGGATCTCTCTAAAATTGGTTCTGGGAAATTAGAGCTTTATCCCACTTCCGTTTCGGTTGAACACCTTTGTGAGTCCAGTTTGGTCTTTGTCCGTCAGCAAGCTTTGCAGAAGGATATTCAATTGGTCAGCCAGATTCCCACAGATCTGCAGGACATCGTTGTGGATGAGCTGCGGATGCGACAGGCCCTGATTAATTTACTGACTAATGCGGTTAAATTCACGCCCGAAGGTGGCCAGGTCACCTTTAAGGTCAGTCAGGCGTCAGGATCTGAACCAGGTCCAGTCAAATTGGTCAATCCTCGGTCACCAGGTTTGGTGTTTACAGTGGAAGACACTGGTATTGGGATTGCGTCCGAAAATCTCGATCGCTTGTTTAAACCATTTGTGCAGATTGATAGCAGTCTAAATCGTCAGTATACGGGGACTGGCCTGGGCTTAGCCCTGGTCAAGCAGATTACTGAACTCCATGGGGGATGGGTTGGGGTAGAGAGTCGCCTCGGCCAGGGAAGTCAATTTACAATTACATTGCCCAGCCAAGTGCTGGGAGTGAGGTCTTCCTCTCTAGGCCAGCCAATCTATGAGGCCCCTGAATCACTCTCGTTTTCTTCCAACGAATTGCAGGCTGCAGCCATGCCCCCGCTGATTCTGCTGGCAGAAGACAATGAAGCCAATATTGACATGTTCACCACCTATCTGATGGCCCAGGGTTATCGTTTGTTGCTGGCCAAGGATGGACAGCAGGCGATCGCTCTGTCAGCAGCGCAAAAACCGGATGTCATTTTGATGGATGTGCAGTTGCCGGGTACGGATGGGCTGGAAGCAACCCGTCAGATCCGCAGCAATGGGCAATTGAACCATATTCCTATCATTGCCTTGACTGCTCTAGCCATGCCAGGAGATCAGGAGCGGTGTATGGCGGCAGGGGTGGATGCCTATCTGGCAAAACCCGTCAAAATGAAACAACTCGTAGCTGTGATCCAGCAGCTTTTGAATCAAGAGAGCCTCTAGCAAGGCTACGATCGGGTCATCCCCCTTCAAGATCTGAAGTATGTTTTGGGCTGCGCCCCCAAGAGGGGGTGTAACCCCCTCCCCCCCTTCCAAAACGTTTAATTTGGTGTACTAGTGTTCCGTCAGGAAAATTTTGACGGGTCGAAGACCCGCAAAATTTAACCCCAATCAACAACCTGGATTTTGGCTGCCCGTCAATCATTGATTGACTTACCACTAGTTCCTATCGCTGATAAAACTGTTTGAGAACGAATCCCAGTCGGTCAGACCAGGCTCGTTCATCATGGCCTCCAGTCTCGTCTTCGTACTGGAACAGGTCAAGCCCCTGAACATAGCCATAATCCCGTTGCAGCAATTCGACCATTTTGCGCCCCCATCGGGTTGCTTGCTGCTCGATCACAAAATTATGAAAGCCCCCAGTCCGTTTCAGTCCCCAGTCAATCCAGAGGCGCGGTCGATTTTGATCGCCCGACTGCAGAGATCCCTTAACTGCTGCGATCAGGGGCGTCTCTGACAGGTTGAAAACGCCCCCCACCCAGAAGGAAGGGGAGATGGCCCCCACATTGCCGAAATACTGAGCATAAAGACAACCGATATAGAAGGCTGCCAGTCCCCCATGGGAGGAACCCAAGATGGTCGTCTGCTGTCGATCGCCCAGGGTGCGGTAATGCTGATCGATGAATTGCTTCAGCCTGACCACATATTTGGCATAATCCGGCAATCCTCCCCCTTCTTTCTGGAAGGGGGCAGAGAACTCCAGGACATGGAGATACTCCTGGGATCGATTGAGAGGATGGATAGCCACCACAATGATTGGCGGAATAGCCCGCTGCTGGTAGAGTTCCCCTAAGACCTTGGGCACTTCCCAGGAATAGGGACTTAAGCCACCGGGCCAGAATGCCGTATTGCCATCATTCAGGTAAAGAACAGGGAAGCGATCGGCACTCTCCTCGTAAGGTCTGGGTAGAAAAACATGAATTTTGCGTGGAGGATCTCGGCTAGGGTCTAGCTGCAAGCCATCATAGGTGTGGAAATAGCCACTGGCGTGGTTCTCATCGTGATAGTAGACCTGTTGCCCAGCCAGAGTAAAAGGATGTCCCATCGGATTGCCCCCTGCCCTGAGGTCGTTCAGGTTAAATTCAGCTTTATGATCAATCGGGATGACAGGATTTGAACCTGCGACATCCTGCTCCCAAAGCAGGCGCGCTACCAAGCTGCGCTACATCCCGATGTGGCCTGTTACTACTTTAGCCATCAGCTTCTCTTGTAGAAGAAGCAGTTCAGATTCTAACACTTTTTAGCAATCTCCCAAATTTTAGCTCAGGCTGCACAATTTTGCTGCTATTCAGACAATCAACAGCGGCTTTGCTGAATGCAAATATGAATTACCCTCATCCCCAACCCTTCTCCCGCAGGAGAAGGGAGCTAAAACTCTGGTTCCCTCTCCTTTGGGAGAGGGCTAGGGTGAGGGCTGCATAAGGCTCAAGCACGAAAATCATCCTTCTATTCAGCAGCGCCTCAACAGCCAGGGAACTGGAGGTGGCCTGGATGCAACCCTGATGGCAAAGGCAGTTTGAAGCCAATTGTCTTATAGAACCTGTTGCAGATAGTGACCCGTGAAGGATTGTGGCACTTGCGCCACCTGCTCTGGAGTACCCAGAGCGATCACCTCACCGCCCCGATCGCCCCCCTCCGGTCCCAGGTCAATCACCCAGTCGGCACAACGGATCACATCCAGGTTGTGTTCAATCACCAGTACGGAATTCCCCTTGTCCACCAGCCGCTGCACCACATCCAGCAACTTATGGACATCGTAAAAAGACAGCCCCGTTGTCGGCTCATCGATCAGATAGAGGGTCTTACCCGTGGCCCGTCGAGATAACTCTGTTGCCAGCTTCACCCGCTGGGCCTCTCCGCCGGAGAGGGTGGGGGCGGTCTGCCCTAGGCGAATATAGCCCAGCCCCACATCCAACAGGGTCTGGAGTTTGGCTGCAGCCTGGGGGATATTGCAGCAGAATTCCAGCGCCTCCTCCACCGTCATGCTTAGGACATCAGCGATCGACTTGTCCTTATATTTCACCTGCAATGTTTCTCGGTTATAGCGGGCTCCCTTGCAGACCTCACACTGGACATACACATCCGGCAGGAAGTTCATCTCGATCACATTCACCCCCTGACCGCTACAGGCTTCACAGCGCCCCCCTTTAACATTAAAGGAGAACTGTCCTGGTTTATAACCCCTGGCCTTGGCCTCGATCGTCTCCGCAAAGATATCCCGAATCACATCGAAGGTGCCCGTGTAGGTGGCTGGGTTAGACCGGGGAGTGCGTCCGATCGGCGACTGGTCAATCACAATCACCTTATCCAGGGTATTAAGCCCTTCGATCGCCCCAATTTCCTTGGGAAATGGCACCTTCTGCCCAAAATGGTGTTGCAGAGCGGGCAACAGCAGCTCATTCACCAGGGTAGACTTGCCCGAACCCGAGACACCGGTAATGCTGACCAGCTTGCCCAGGGGAATTTCCACATCGATGTGTTTGAGATTATTGCGGTGGGCATCTTTCAGGCGCAGCGATCGGCCATTGCCCTTGCGCCGCTGTTCCGGGGTCCGGATGACCTCTCGGCCTGACAGGTAGGCTCCCGTCAGGGAATCCGGGGCCTGGAGCAGGGTTTCCAGATCCCCCTGGGCAATCACCCGGCCCCCATGAATCCCGGCACCAGGACCAATATCCACCAGGTGATCAGCAGCCCGAATGGTTTCCTCATCGTGCTCCACCACAATCAGGGTATTGCCGAGGTCCCGCAGCCGGGTCAGGGTTTTGAGCAATCGGCCATTATCCCGCTGGTGCAGGCCGATGCTGGGTTCATCCAGGACATATAACACCCCCGTCAGGCCAGATCCAATCTGAGTCGCCAATCGAATCCGCTGCGCTTCCCCACCAGACAGAGTCATGGCGGTGCGATCCAGGGTGAGATAGTCCAGCCCCACATCCAACAGAAACTGGAGGCGAGCCTTGACTTCCCGCAACACCAGATCGGCAATTTGGGCCTGCCGATCGCTCAGGGTGAGACTGTTAACCCGGTTCAGACATTCCCGAATCGAGACACCGGTCAGGTCCACGATCGTAAACTGGCCCAGCCGCACCGCCAGGGATTCAGGCTTTAAGCGGCGACCCCGGCAAACCTCACAGGGTTGGTCCACCAGGTACTGCTCCAGCTTTTGTTTATAGACTTCTGACCCAGCTTCCTGATACTGGCGGTCCAGAATTGGGATCACCCCTTCATAGCGACGGTGATACCCTTTGTTCTCCCGGTAGCGCGAATCCACTTCAATCCAGATCGGGTCCTGAGAGCCGTGGAGCAACACCTGCTGTTGTTCTGGGGTGAGTTGGTTCCAGGGGGTTTTGATATCGAACTTGAAGGCTTCAGCTACACTGCAAATCAGGGACAGGTAGTAGGTATTGTCCTTTTCGGACCAGGGGGCGATCGCCGCATACACGGGCAAAGCCGGATTGGGGATTACCAGATCTGGGGCAAAGGTGCGGTGGCTCCCCAGGCCATGGCAGTTGGGACAGGCCCCATAGGGGGAGTTAAACGAGAACAGACGGGGAGACAATTCCTCCATCACAGCCCCATGTTCCGGACAGGCAAAATTCTCGGAGAACACCAGTTCCTGACCTGACTTAGAATTTTTCCCCTTCCCCTTAAGGCTTTCTGCAGCAGCATACTCCCCTCCCTCCTCTGCCGCCAGTTGGGTAACACCAGGGTTTAGGGGAATCACATTGTTGGCTGCCGTCCCTTCCCCTTCCGCTGCCATTACGTCAATCATGGCAATGCCTTCCGAGTGGCGCAGGCAGGTGGTGAGGGAGTCTACCAGTCGTTCTTCCAGGCCCGCCTTCTTGACCAGGCGATCGACCACAATCTCAATGTGGTGAAACTGGTTCTTGTCCAGTTCGATCGAGTCACTCAGCTCCCGCACTTCCCCGTCGATTCGGACCCGGACAAAGCCTTCCGATGCAAGGCCGGAGAGCAATTTGCGATGGGTGCCTTTCTTGCCCCGCACCACTGGAGCCAGAATTTGAAATCGGGTGCGATCGGGCAGTTCCATAATCCGATCCACCATCTGGTCAATCGTCTGGGGGGCGATCGACCGATCGCAGTGGGGACAGTGGGGTTCCCCAGCCCGACCGAACAGCAGCCGCAGGTAGTCGTAGATCTCGGTGACGGTGCCTACGGTGGAGCGGGGGTTGTGGGAGGTAGATTTCTGGTCGATGGAAATGGCTGGACTCAGCCCTTCGATCGAATCCACGTCGGGTTTGTCCACCTGGCCCAGAAACTGGCGGGCGTAGGCGCTGAGGGACTCCACGTAGCGGCGCTGCCCCTCTGCAAAGATCGTGTCAAAAGCCAGGGAAGACTTGCCGGAACCGGAAACCCCAGTGAACACAATCAGGCGATCACGGGGCAAATCCAGATCGATGTTCTTCAAATTGTGCTGGCGGGCTCCCCGAATCCGGATGGTGCTGAGGGTGCCGGGATGGATCACCGTCTGCCCCTTGGGCGACTGATTTTCAGTATTGGAGCGTGTTTTCTTGCTACGAGATCCATTTCGGCTGGTCGGCTCAGAACTTTGCCGGTCCTGGTTATTTGAAATGTCAGTGGCTTTGGACATAGCAAAGTTGCGAAATGGTTCTTAACGATTCTACCGCTTGCGTTCCTGCGGATGCAGCAACCTGGTTGGAGCACCATCGCCGATCGGCGGAAACTGATCGAAATACAATCGTACTACGTTTTTCCTTTTTACGGCTTGATTACCCGTTCTACATCCGCTACGCTACACGGCATTGCCCATTAATCAAGGCGTAGGGATGCAAGGGATGAACCTGTGGACTGAAGCACGTTACTGGATAGGATGGCTGTTGCGAATATCCCGACGTCTGCATCTGCGGTTTGCACTACTGGCCGCGATCGTGGGCTTGACGATCGTCCTCACCAACTGCACTGGCTCCAGTCCAGGCCCCTCCAGTTCACCAGCGCTGGTCTATGGTTCGGGCGGGCAACCGGTCAACCTGGAACCGGGCAATATCACAGACGGGAACTCGGTGGTGGTGCAGGAGCAGATTTACAATCGCCTGCTGGAGTTTAAACCGGGAACCACAGAACTAGAACCCGGACTGGCCACCTCCTGGACTGCTTCCGAACGGGGCCGGATCTGGACGTTCAAATTGCGCCGAGGCGTGAAGTTTCAGGATGGGACAGACTTCAATGCCGCCGCTGTCCAGTTCAATGTCGAGCGGTGGTGGGACCGCCAGCATCCCCAGGGGTATCGGGAAGCGGGCAAGACCTACGACATCTGGAAGGACTTTTTTGGCGGCTTCCGAGGAGAACCGGATTCCCTGTTGCAGGACCTGGTCATCGAGGATGATTTCACGATCAAATTCGTGCTGAAGCAGCCCTTTGCAGCCTTTCCGGCGGCAATCGGCTCAGGGTATTTCGGGATTGCCAGTCCAGCAGCCATCAAGCAGGCCGGAGCAAAATATGGAACGCCGGGTTCGATCGCCGTTGGCACCGGGGCATTTCTGTTCAAGGAGTGGCGCACGGGCGATCGGCTGGTCCTGCAACGCAATCCCACCTACTGGCGGCAGGGGCTACCCCGGTCAGAACAACTGGTGATTCGCTTCATTACTGATCCGGCGGCTCGATTGGCCCAACTGCGAGCCGGACAGATTGACTTTACCGTCGATTTTTCCCCCGACCAAGCCCAGGAAATTCGGCAGGATGCCAACCTGGACACGGTGGCTCGCCCCTCTTTCAATGTCGGCTTCCTGGCCCTGAATCCCACCTATAAGCCCCTGGCGGATGTGCGGGTACGACGGGCGATCGCCCATGGGATCAATCGCCAGAACATTGTGCAGGCTTTCTGGGGCGATCTAGGCCAGAACAGCCCCCACTTTACGCCCCCAGCCCTGGCCTGGTCCCAATCCTCCAAAATGACTGACTACGGTTTCAATCCTCAGAAAGCGAAACAACTCCTGGCCGAGGCGGGCTATCCCAACGGCTTTGACCTAGACCTGTGGTACATGCCTGTATCCCGTCCGTACTTTCCGACACCAAAACCAATCGCCGAGGCCATGGCCGCCGACCTCACCGCGATCGGCATTCGGGTCAACCTGCAGACGAAAGACTGGGCAGCCTATCTGGCCGATCGCCGACGCCCACCAGGATTCCAGTCCTTTATGCTGGGTTGGACAGGAGACTATGGGGATCCAGACAATTTCTACTATCCCCACTTTGGTCCGAATTCCACGACAGACCTGGGGGGCTGGCGCAACGATCGCCTGATCCAGCTCCTGATCCAGGGCCGTGCCACGGACAATCAAGCCGCAAGGGCCAAGATTTACGCTGAGATCGACGAAATTCTCCAATCTGAGGTGGTGCGCTTGCCGATCGTCCATTCCCAACCATTACTGGCAAAACGCAAGACTATCCAGGGATGGATTCCCAGTCCCTTAGGCTCGGAACCCTTCGAGACAGTTCACAAGGGATGAATTTAGAATTCAGAAGGTAAGTAATCGGGTGAGATTAATTATAAGAAGGGGGGTCTGGGGGCTTTTGCTGGCGCAACGCTTCGCGAACGCCCCCAGGAAGGGGGCACGCCCCCTTCACCCCGACTCTCATCCTTAATTTAATTGTGCCGACCTACTTAGGAGACAGGCGCTGGGGGGTATAGGTTGGAGGGGAATGTCGCGAAACCCAAGATTCAATTAAGTCTTTGAGAAAAGGATATTTGGGGGAATTGAGTTTGGTTCACATTCTGGGTAGTCGCGTTGATCCCACCAGTTATGCAGATGCCTGCGATCTCATCCAATCCTGGGCTGAGGCTGGAGCCTCCCGCTATGTGATTGCCGCTAATGTGCATGTGGTGATGACGGCCTACGGGCAGCCTCACTTTCAAGAAGTCCTGAATCGAGCCGATCTGGTTACTCCCGATGGCATGCCACTGGTCTGGGGCTTGCGCCTGCTGGGAAACAAAGACCAATCTCGGGTCTATGGCCCTGATCTGATGCTGGCCTGGTGCGATCGGGCGGCCAAACTGGGGATTCCCCTCTATTTGTATGGCAGCACAATAGCAACGCTAACCAAACTCCGGCACAATCTAGAGCAGCAGTTTCCCGGTCTGATTATTGCTGGAACCCATGCCCCTCCGTTTCGCCCCCTGTCTGAAGTGGAGGAAGCCAGCGATCGGGATCGCATCCGGGCTTCGGGGGCGCGGGTGATTCTGGTGGGATTGGGGTGTCCCAAACAAGAACTGTGGATGGCCCGCCAGCAGGGACGACTGCCTACTGTGATGCTGGGCGTTGGAGCCGCCTTCAGCTTTTTTAGTGGTGAGGTTTCCCAGGCTCCCCGCTGGATGATGGGACTGGGCTTGGAGTGGCTCTATCGATTTGGGATGGAGCCCGGTCGCTTATGGCAGCGCTACTTAATTCACAACCCGACCTTCATGATCCTGTTTAGTTGGCAGCTCTTGAAAACCTGGATGGGTCAGATTGACAAACAACCCTGACTCTAAAGCTGGGATCAGGTTGTCTCGAAACTGAACAGATACAGCGTTCGAATAACTGACAGACTTGCTCCCAGGATTGGGAAGTTTTAGCACTTTTAAGAGGAACAACCAGAACAAGCATAGGCTTGATTAGATCTAAATCAATTAGGTAACGAATCAATTCCAGATCGAATCATTTGAATGCCCAGATACAAAACCAGACTTCCCAAAGCCAGGAGTCCGATCGGGCGAAGAATGGCCTGAATCAACTGCAGGTTTTTCTCCAGTTCGGTCCCGTAATACCTGGCCATGCTCTGCAGCATCTCATCCAGTTCGCCGGTTTCCTCGCCAGTTCGGACCATGCTCAATGCAATCCCAGGTAAGCAGCCCTGTAGACCCTGACTTAAAGGCTGCCCCCCCCGAATTTGCCGGGCGGCGACCCCTAACCCAGCGGCCAGATCTGGATCGGGCATCCGATCGCGAATCAGTTCTACCGCCGTCAGTAATGGAACCCCGCACCCTAAAGGCAATGCCAGTTCTGTAAAGTGGAGCACCGCCCGAATCTGGATCAATTGGCCGATGACCGGTACCTTCAAGAGCAGGCGATAGAGCTTCGTATCCAGACGACGGGAGGCCAATCCGTAAATCAAAACCATAATCAGACCCAGAAGCAACAAGAAGGCAACCCAGAAACCAAGGCGGAGCAGGTGATTGTTGTTGCCCTGTACCAGGACAACGCCCAACGTAACCAGACTGATCAGGGTCAAAACCAGAGTCCAACTGGCAGATCGGTACAGCTTCTGCCGTCGCTGCTGTCGATCCAGATTTTGGGCAATTCTATGGCACCCTTCAGCCAGAGAGCCACTATATTCTGCCAACCGGATCAGACTCACAGTCCAGCCATCAAAGTATTGGGGATAGCGGGATAGGGTCGTGGCCAAATTCTGACCCGCCGCGATCGACTGAGCCATCGCTTCCAGATGGCGTTGAAAAGAGTCCTCTCCAGTCTGACCAGCCATGCTCAAACTCCGCTCCAGGGGCAGCCCCGCATTCAGCAAAGTGCCAAGTTGCTCAAAAAACTCGATCGTCTGGCGATGGTTGATGCTCAAGGATAAAGACACGCAGCCCCCCTGGGGATGAGACTTCTAACGGAAGAAAAAACCGGGTCCCTGGAAACGGGAGTAATCTCGATCGTTAATTTGAATCCGACCATAGCCGATAAATTGGCCGTAGGTTTTTTCTCCAGCGGGAAAAGCCGTCACCCCAAATAGGTAAACCCCACCACTGGGATTCTCGACGGGCCGCAGCTCAATCGTGACGGTTCTTCCGGGGGGCACTGGCGGATTAAATACCACCGTTACGGCCTGAGCCTCCGGTGCAAAGGTGACTTGTTCCAGGGTCAGGGTACGAGTCTGGCCATCTGGCGTGCGGGCAAAGGCACGGGTCTCCTCCAAAAAGTAACGCACCGGATCGGGAGTATCCTTCAGGGTGATGGTTACCCGTTGCAGGGGTTCCCCAGCATTCTCTAACAGGTCTAGGGTAAACGCATAGGTTGAATTCCAGGCATAGGCAGTCTTATAGGTTGCGGATGCCCCAACCAGGTCGGGGGGACGATTGAAATAGACCGTACCATCTGCCAACTGCACCGCCGGACTTTTGCGGACGATCGGGTCTGTCACTCCCAGGGTCAAGAGCAGTACTGTTCCCAAAACAACTGGAATTGTCTTCATGGTGAATGGGTCCTGTTCAAGGGATGACCCTATTCTAGAGGGAGTCAAGACCGAGAGGGAAACGGCTGGAAGTTAGCAGAGGACTCATCCCCAAATCTGATCACAATCAGGTAAGCCTGCCCTTCTGCCGCAGGAGAAAAGTTATGATTCTTAGCTGCATCCAGGGCTGCCTGATCCAGAGATTCATTCCCGGAACTTTGAATGACTTCGGCAGTTTTGTCGATCGCTTTGCCAGTGGCATCAACCGTAACCGCAACAAGAACCTTGCCCTTCAGGTTTTGCGGGCTGCTGGCCGGGATCTCCAGCGTTTTCAAATTGGATTGAATGTTGTATTTCTCCAACCACTTACTCAATTCACCGGAAGCCACACTCTCAGCCGGGTCCCCGGTTTCACCAGGTGGCGGTTGCAGGTTAGTTGCCCGGCGCTGGGCTTGCAGTTCTCGCATCCGCTCGATGGCCGTGGCCGGAATTTTGTTGGGTCGAGTAGTGGCAGTTGGGGAAGGCAAGGGGGATGGAGTTGTCCCAGGTGTGGGGGAGGGGGAGGGTTGAGGCGAGGCAGCCTGAGAGCCAATCAGCCGATCCAGGTCAGGATTCTTAACGGTCGCAGCCGTAGGAGTGGGGGGAGACTGGCTGGGGTTCTGTGGGATGGTAACGGTCGTTCTGTTAGCAGGGGGAGTGACGACATTGGGCAATGGTTGACGGGGGGGCATCGACCAGTACCAGGGGGCCGCTGATTGGGTGCCGTAGGGCAGGCTATTGGTCGATCGACCAGACGGGGGGAAAGGGGAGGCCCCCCCCGGAGGTAAGGTGGGAAACAGGTTACTCAGGCTGGGGGGCTGGTTTGTGGGTAAGGGGGTCTGGGGCACAAAAGCCTGCGGTAAGCGGGACTGGGGCAGGCGACTTCGCTCAGCAGGGGTCAGCTCAACAACCTTGACCGTCTCTGGCAGCGGCTCTGACTTTTGCGCTTGTTGGGAGAAGGTGGCTGCAAACAGGCCATGCAAGCCCAGAGATGCCATCACCGAGATCGCGATCGGTTGACGGAGTAATTCGGGAAGGGAATGAGCCCATGCAGAGTAAGCCATAGCCATAATGATGCAGTAAACGGAAGGACTGTCCTGAACGAACTTTTGTTTCCCACAAGGGCAGGATTGATCACCTGTGTTCTAGACAAATATTAGCTGTAGTTTTGCCGTTTTAAAGCAACCCCGCATCGATTTGTGACCGGTCTGCTTGGATACAGTCGGGGGTGTCATTCCCTGGATAGTTCACTTGGGATGTAACCGGGAAAGCCGTCATCAGAGCGGCCTCATAGGGGCGCAACAGGGACTGCAGCACATTGCCCTGGGTTGTAGTTGGAGCCAACCAGGTTGCATAGTCCTGGGGTTGGAGAATAACGGGCATGCGATCGTGGATCGGCTTCAGTAAGGAATTAGCCTCTGTTGTCAGGATGGTACAGGTGTTGATCGCCTCCGTTGTTCCATTGCCCTGCCAGCGTTCCCATAACCCAGCAAAAGCGAAAGGACTGCCATCCTGCATCCGAAAGTAGAACGGCTGCTTACCCGTTTTTGTCCGTTGCCATTCGTAGAAGCCATCTGCCGGAATCAGACAACGACGTTGCCGGAAGGCCGATCGAAAAGAGGGCTTTTCGGCCACCGTTTCGGAGCGAGCATTAATCAGACGGGCTCCCATCTGCGGGTCTTTGGCCCAGGCTGGAATCAAGCCCCAGCGGAGTAATTTGCAGTAGCGACCAGACTCAGTTTGGAGAATCGCCGCGATCGACTGGGTTGGCGCAATGTTGTAACGCGGGGATAGGTCAGGAACTGCTGCCAGTTGAAAGACCTCGGCCAGAACTTCCGGAGATGGGCTCAGAGTGAATCGTCCACACATACTCCCCATCCTAGCAATCCCAAAGCCACTTCGGTCAGGTGTGTTAATCTGGCGGTTGAAAATACCCTTATCAAGTTTCAGCCATGCCCCTGGTTACCCCCCCGATACTGGCTTTCCAGAAGCTTCTGAATTCTTCGATCGTGGCTCTTCTCCTAGGTTCAACTGCCCCGGTGTCCACAATTCCAGAACCTGGGATTTCCGTGGCAGGAACCTGTCAGGAAGCTCGCAAACCCTTATTTGCTGTCTTTGGGGGGGGTGGGGCTCCTTCCTACAATGAAATCGCGCTCGAAAAAAATGTGCTGTATTTTCAGCGCACCCTGAAAGCCATGGGCTATGACCCCAAAAACGCGGCGATTTTCTTCGCCAATGGTAACAGTGGTGAGGCGACCGTTCGTTATATCGACCCCTCCTCCGGTCAACAGAAATTTAAGGTGCCCCAAATTCCCAATCTATCAGGAGCCTCCAGCCCGGATAATCTGCGCCGCCTGATGCAGCAGACCGCCAAGCAGATGCAAACAGGCGATCGTCTCTTTTTCTACTTCACGGGCCATGGTGGGCACAATCGCCGGGATGAGGATAATAATGTGATGCTGCTCTGGCGTGACCAGCCGATCTCTGTGCGGCAGTTTACCCGCCTCCTGGATCAGATGCCGCAGGATACGACCTTTGTCGCCATGATGGCCCAATGCTATTCTGGGGCCTTTGCCAACCTGATTTATGAAGGGGGAGATGCCACTCGTCCCCTAGCACCCCAGAGCCGATGCGGATTCTTTGCCACTATTAAGACTCGGCCCTCCGTCGGTTGTACTCCTGCCGTGAATGAAGCTGATTATCGGGATTACAGTTCCAGCTTTTTTGCCGGACTCAGTGGCCGATCGCGCACCGGAACAGCCGTAGCCTCCGCTGACTACAACCGGGATGGGCGAGTGTCCTATGCAGAAGCCCATGCCTTTGCCAAGGTCGATGAACAGACCACTGACCTGCCCATCTCCACTTCAGAAGTCTGGCTCCAGAAAGACGTTACCGAGAAAGAGGCAGACAAAATTTTGGGGCAACCGATCGTCCAGATTTTGCCTAGTGCCCGTCCCGAACAGCGGTTTGTTGTCGAGTCTCTGGCTCGCAAGTTCAGCTTCAACCTGCGCGAGTCGTTTCTGGGCAATCTGCGTAAGCTTAACCAATCCCGATACGGCAGTGAGGAAAATCAGGCTTACCTGATCCGGCTGCAATCTGAGCTGGTTAATATCAGTGTGGAGAAACAACTCCGCAGCAAAGGCGATCCGGCCAAGACATCTGACTTCGATCGTATCCTTAAATGCGAAGGTGGCTCCTGGTAAAGACGCGATAAATCGCGTCTGTGTGATCTATCCGTCTCTGTGATCTATCCGTTTCTGCTATGTCTCCCGGTGCCCCTGCTGCATTATCTGTTGTTATAGAGACGTGATTCATCACGTCTCTACCGTCCACGCGCTTTGGTTGCTGCTATGCAAATCACTCCTCGATCGTCTGACCCTATTCGCCCCCTGACTCTCGATGCGCCCATTTCTGTGGTAACACTCCTGGAGGATCGGGCGCAGATCAAACGGATCGGAAATGCCGATCTGGAACCGGGACTATGGCGGTTACAGGTGGAGCGGGTGGCCCCGGTACTGTCAGATAAGTCCCTGCGGGCAGAGTTTCAGCGAGATTATCCGGGTGCCCGTATTGATGATGTCCGGGCTAGACGACAGATGCTGGTAAAAGAAGCCGATCGACCGGCTGATATTCAGGCCCTACAATCAGAGGCTCGATCGCTGCTGCGGGCATTTGAGCAAGCGGGTGAGGACCGGTCCCAGCGAGAGTTCTGCTTCGATCGGTTGCAAGACATCCTGGAAAGGAGCTTGCAAGAGTTGCCGATGGATGCGGCCTGGGGACAGGTGGACCCCCGTTCCTGGCGAGAACAGCTCCAACCCCTGTTTCAGCGCCTGCGGGAATTGCGATCGGAGGTGCAAACAACCTATCAGACCCAGAAGGTTCTGAGGGTTCAGCTTCAAGATCTCCTGACCCGTTTGAAGGCGTTATATCGTCCTGACCTGGTTTACGTGGCTGCGATTGAAGCAGATGTGATGATTGCCCAGGCTGGCAACTATGGCATTGCCTTCGATTATGTCGTTCCAAATGCTTTGTGGCGACCTTATCACCAGGCCCGACTGTTGCCAGGAGGGAGCCGGGGCGATCGCCTGGAAGAAATCCTCTCGCCCTTGCCCCCAGCCCCCTCCCCTGAATCCTGGTGGCTGTCTTTCCAGGTCGATGGCTGCGTCTGGCAGCGCACCGGAGAAGATTGGCAGGATGTGGAGCTGATTTTTTCCACAGCCAGAGCCTCTCTGGGAACAGAACCACCTTTGCTGGCTGATGACCTGTTGAATGTTCAGGAGAAAGCTAAACAGGTTGTGATTCAGGCTCGTGACCAGCAGGTGCAGACCACTGGCATGGGGGCTGGTGAAATCCCGGATACGGTGGAATTGCCTGGTGTGGATGATGGGGGAGAGGTGCGGAATCTGCGTTCTGCGACCCGGACTACGATTCCTGCTGATGGTCAACCCTATCGAGTGCCTCTCTTTTCCTTTGAGACTCCGGCAGAGGTCGAATTCGTCCTGATGCCAGAGTTGTCCTGCCAGGTCATCTTTAAAAGTGTCCAGGTAAACACGGCTCAATTTCCCCTTCTGGCTGGGCCAGTAGACTTGGTGCGGCATTCTGGTTTTGTGGGTCGAACTTCATTGCTGTTTATCGCCCCCGGAGAGAAGTTTGCCCTCGGTTGGGGACCAGAGGAGTCTCTGCGGGTGCAACGCACCCAGGAGGAGAAAAAAGACCAGGATCTGCTGACCCGCTGGCGATCGGTGACAACAACCGTGAACCTATTCCTCTCCAACATTGGTGCTGAGCCTCGGCGGATCAAAACCACTGAACGAGTGCCATTGTCAGAGCTGGAGCAAGTGAAAGTCGAAGTGATGGCAGCAGAGACTACCCATGGGGTTAAGCCCGATGAAAATGGCTTTTGTACCTGGACCTTTAACCTGGAACCTTACTCCCAGCAGCAGGCCACCCTGGTCTACAAGCTCTCCTCTGCTCCCGATGTGCAAGGACTTTAGAGGCTCCGCCTCCTCCTGCTATGGCCGCCTGTACCTAACCGCATAACTATCCGTACTTGTCCCCAATCTCTCTAGACAGGATGATGATGCGATGATAAATGAAGATCACACATTTAGTGACTAGATCGTTGAGGAGATCAGGCCAATGACTGCTTTTTTGATTGCGGCTCTCATTACTGCTGTCAGTTTGCTGATCATTTCTAAACTGCCCCTGGGTATCCAGGTCGATAGTTTCTGGAAAGCCCTGGTGGCTGCAATTGTTTTTGGAATTCTCAATGGGATCGCTCAAAGCGTCCCCGGTTGGATTACCTTTCTGCCTAAACTGCTAACCCTCGGGTTGTTTTCCTTGATCGCCAATGCCATCATTTTTGGTCTGGCTGCCTGGCTGGTCAGAGGCTTTGACCTGCGGTGGGGATTTTGGAGTGCCCTTCTGGGATCGATCGCCCTCAGCTTTGTTAATTCCATCCTCAGTTGGGTTCTCGATACGATTTTTCCCAATCTGATTCGGTAGGGAATCCCTGGTTTAACACCCCTTGGAGAGGTTCTATGGAACGTCTCCAAGGGGTGGGTCGTTAAAATGTAAATGTGGTGCGAATTACCCCAATCACCGCCCCTGCATTGCGGGCATCGTGATTGGGGGCCGTGAGCCAGATCAGGCCAGGAGTAATGGTGATATTGTCATTCACCCGGTACTGGTAAAATCCTTCCACATGGAGAGAGGTGTCTCGATCGACCGAGGTAATGGTGGTACCCGCAGCTAGGGAGCCATTGTTGGCCACCGTAATCGTTGGGAACGTTGCCCCTGCGACTCTGGGTTCCACACCCACGATAATGCCAGCCAGGTTTCCTTCTTTACCCAGATCGGGGAAGGCCAATCCCACCGCATAGGACCAAATGTCCGCATCCCCCAGGCCAATCACCCGCGCTGCCGTATAACCGCCCCAGGCATTGACGACAAAATTTGGGCTAACCTGAAAAGACCCTTGAATACCATAGGAATTGGTGACAGTGGGTAGCCCGGTGGTGAAGGCCAGGTTCGATCGCAGGCTGCCAGTGCCCGTATTGGTGTTGTAGGCATTGATATAGGCAAAGGCCAGGTTAAATCGATCGCTCGGTTTAAATACAATCTGGCCGATCGTGCCGTAGGAGCCATTGAACAGACCATTGCCAGGAGCTGGATTATTGGGAGTGCCCGCCAGATACCCCAGACTGATTTCCAGATAGTCGTTGAATTCGTGACGGATGCCAATACCTGCACCACTGACATAGTAGTAGATGGAATTCCGGGTCCCAAAGTTAGAGAGGGCACCGCTGCCTCCATCCCCGTCTAGGAAAGGGTTGAGGGTGAGGGCAAAGTCATCGGTGGCCCCAGCGTTCCCTTCCAGCACAACGGTGGTGCGATCGCCGATCGGGAAACTGTAGAGCAGCGCATCGAGACTGACTGTGCTGCTACCCGCAGCAAAGGGACCTGAATCAAATCTCAGCACCCCTTCCGGCAATTGACTGTTGGTTCCTGCCGGACTGGAGAAGTAGTTCAGGTTAATGGATTGAAGTCGGGTTCTGAGTAAATCTCGACCGTTGAAACTGGTATCCAGGTTGAGACGAGTCCGATAGCCCAGCGTTGTAATTCGGGGAATGTCAGTCTGGTTAATGTCCTGCCCGGTTGCCACACCCGTTACAGCAAAAATTGCTTCTCCAAATAGTTTCGTTGTGGTTGAAAATTGTTGGGCTTCCAGGGTTGCTGTCCGGGCTTCTAAGGCATCGACCCGCCCCCGCAGAGTAGCCAGCTCAGTGGCAAATTCTTCCTGCAGTCGTTGCAGGGTCGCCAGATCCTCTTTCGTTACCAGATTGGCCGTAGCCGAGGCAATGAGCTCATTTACCCGGTCCATACAGGCATTCAGACCAGCCGCAAATTCGTAGCGGGTCATGGCCCGATTCCCCCGATAACTGCCATCGGGATAGCCTACGACGCAACCGTAGCGTTCAACCAGGGATTGTAGAGCCTGAAATGCCCAGTCAGTGGGCTGTACGTCCGATAGCTGGGAGACAGAATTGATCTGGTCTTCAGCTAGCGGATCAACCGATGCCGCCACGGATGGAACTGCATGAAAAGCCAGCCCGGTTAGAATAGCAGATGAGATCAACAAAGATTGAACCTTTAACATCACGATCCTGCCTCACACAAATGGATAACGTTCTCTTCCAAAAACCTTCTCAGGGGAAAACCCCATCATAAAATCGCACTTATTTATTGACAGTAAGTATCAATAGCATAGAGATTATATTCAATTGGCCTCAGAAACAACAAACTGCATCGGAAATCTTAGAAAACATCCTGGCAACCTCAGGACAGGGTTGACCTCGGCTTTTTGCATCCATAGTTTCACAGCTTTTTAAGCAAGCAGCAATCCCCTCCCCTGGTATGTAAAAACCTGCATTGAGCCTCCCAAGTGGTCAATCCTAGGTAGTAGGGCGGGACTGAAGAAAATATGATAATGATTATCATAATTGATCTACGGTTAAATTTTCAGCCCCAATGTCAGAATAGGGTTATGCATTTCTCAGTCGCCTCAACTATGGATATCAGTGCAGCACTGCCGGTCTTCGTGATTACCCTGCGGGAGGGAGTGGAAGCAACCCTCGTGGTCGGAATTGTGCTGGCCTACCTGAATCAGGCTCAACAGAGTCGCCTGAATCCCTGGGTGTTCTCTGGTGTGAGTGGGGGGCTAGTGGCCAGTGCCCTGGTCGGGCTGCTCTTCACCCTGTTGATTCGGGAGGTTGGAACGGCCAGTCAGACCTACGCCCCCGTGGTCAAGCCTTTACTGGAGGCCGTATTCAGTCTGGTGGCGATCGCCCTTCTGAGCTGGATGCTGATTTGGATGACGCAGCAGGCCCGCCTCCTCAAGGCTCAGGTGGAAGGGGTGGTGCAGGCGACGATCGCCCAGGAATCTGGGGCCGGTTGGGGGATTTTCGGCCTCATCTTCTTTGCCGTCTTGCGGGAAGGATTTGAGACCGTGGTGTTCCTGGCCGCTCAGTTTCAAGCAGGGCTGGTTCCAGTGTTGGGAGCCATCGCAGGCATTCTCTGTGCGATCGGATTTGGGATTCTGCTCTTCACTCTAGGGGTCAAAATCAATCTCCGCCAGTTTTTCCAGATTATGGGCGTTCTGCTCTTGCTGATTGTTGGCGGGTTGGTGATTTCCTGTTTGGGGCATTTTGACCTGGCCCTACTGCGTCTGACACGGCTCCAGGCTGATTTTGGGGGACTCTGCCGTTACTTCAATACTTCCGTGGGAATTCCAGCCTGTAACCTGGGACCGCAGATCTGGGATGGAACACACCTGTTGCCGGACGATCGCTTTCCTGGCCTCATCATCCACACCCTGTTCGGCTACACCGATACCCTTTACCTCGTCCAGGCGGTGGGCTATCTTCTGTTCCTGGTGACAGTTGGGGGAGCCTATTTCCGTAGCTTGCAGGCTCCACCTATCCCAACTACAAGCCCTGCACCAACTGGACAAGATTGATTGAACTAGTTGCGGTCACTTGGTCGGTTGTGTTGGCACAGCCCCTCCGGGAGAGAATCGCTGATTCCGCTCATTTTTCAGTCATTTCACTGCTAGCTTCTAGAAAGTCAATATTGTCGTAGAGGTCTGCAATTTGAACTTGAAACTCAACAGTGCTGAGAGCAAGTGTGATCGTTGGGTCGTCGTATTCTGAAAACAGCCATTGATGAGCAGCAGTTTTGACATAATGCTCAACGTGAATACGATATTGATCAATGAGGAGATATTCCTGGAAATTAGGAATCGTGCGATAGGCAATGAATTTCTCACTACGATCGTAGTTTTGGGTTGATTTAGACAAGACTTCAGCAATGAAGCAAGGATTGACAATGGTATCTTTGCGTCCAATTTGGAGTTCTAGGGGCTTGGTCACCACCATGACGTCAGGATACGTATACAAATTAATGGTTGGAATCCAAAGACGTTGATCGAGAATGAACACCCGATAGGGCTTCCCTCTTAACGCCATTTTCAGGGCAGCTACAAGGTTACTGGCAATGTCATTGTGGTCAGGCGTGCCACCCGTCATCGGAATAATTTCTCCATTGCAGTATTCACTGCGGGTTTCCGCTGCAAGTTCGAGGTCTAGATACTCTTCAATGGTGTAATTTTTTTTCTGGGTTTGAGTAATCATGTCAATTCCACTCCCAGACAGGGCTATTTCATTTTAAAACCAGCATAGATGGAGAAGCCAGGAAAGAGATCTCTTCCCTGGCTTGCCGAACCTTCGGCGTTGCTGAATAGAAGTATGATTTTCGTGCTTGAGCCTTATGCAGCCCTCACCCTAGCCCTCTCCCAAAGGAGAGGGAACAAGAGTTTTAGCTCCCTTCTCCCGCGGGAGAAGGGTTGGGGATGAGGGTAATTCATATTTGCATTCAGCAAAGCCCCGAACCTTACCTCTGTGTCAGAACTTAGCCTTCACTCTTCTGCCGCTTCACTAGCAAACCGCCCAGACCCAGCAGAGCCAGACCAGCCACAGTGGCGGGTTCTGGAATGTTGGCCTTGAAGGAATACAGGAAGGAGGGAACTAAGGAGAGTCCAGCCGGACAGGCTGTATTCAGGGGCACTTCTTCGAAAGTCTTCCCATCAGTACAGACATAGAACTGCTCATTGCTGGAATTCTGGGTCACACTGAAGTCGTTATCCGTAGCCAGGATAATCGCGTGGGTGCCATCATTCAACTGGGGACCGATCGCGAGACCTTCAATCTTCTCCGGAATGGTCTCTCCAGCCGCCAGAAGCGCCTGAGCAATGTCGATGAAGGGGGCCGCCGACTTCTTCACAGGCACAACCCCATTGGGCAGGCTGTTGGACCCGGCCAGACTGATCCCACTAACATCCGTGGCCCCCGTGATGTCAATCTTGTAGACTCGCTTGGAGCCAACCGGCAGGGTGGCTACTGATGGATCGACCCCAAGACCCCGGTTATCCCGCTCCAGAATCAGGAACTCAGTATCGCTCAGGGCCACGATCGCGCTGATCCCAATATTACGCCCTTGAGCTGTTGCACTGAAGTCATTCGCAGTGCCAGGAATACGAGCGTTGATATCGTCCCGGCTCTCAAGCTGATAAATATACTGAGCTGTACTCTGACCCGTGGCAGTATCGAATTCGACAATTCTCAGATTCTGACTGCGACGACCGTCGTTTTGAGCCCCTTCATTCACCAGGGGATCCTGCAGCATGGCATACAGCTTCTTGCCATCTGGGCTCAGGGTGACACCCTCAAAGCCCCGGTTGTCTTGACGACCTGTCGTGATCGTGGGACGACCGGCAACGTAATCCACAGTAGAATCTGCCTTTTTGGAAATCAAGTTCGCGGGAGTTGTAAAAGCCCGCACGAAAACACCCTGGGGTGTGAACTCGTACACTGAAGGACCGTATTCGTCAGATACATAGAAGTTGCCGTTGGGAGCAACCACGAAACCTTCCGGGTCAAAACTGTTGCCGAGGGTAGCAGGATTGCCATTGAGCAAACCAGGATTGAGGCCATTGAAGCTGTTGCCATTGGCATCTTTGAACAGAATGGTATCCAGCAGCTTGAAGCCACTGATGGCACCCGTGTTCAGATCCACATCAAGAGAAAACTTGTGTACCCGAGTATCGTAGGAGATCACGCCGCCCCCCGGCCCCCGATCGGCCAGACCGTAGTACACATTGTTGGCGCGATCGTAGTACAAATCCGAACCAATACTGAGCTGGTTCGTGTTCGTTCCAGCAGGCTGACCCGACAAATCCGTGGCATTTCCAGGAATCTCAATCGAGTTCACAAATGTCCCTGCGAAAGCAGTCGTCACTGATCCCACCAGACTCAAACCAGAAAGCAGAACGGAGCAGCCAACCCATGCAGACCAATGCCTTACCCGCAACATCATTATTGTCACTTTTGAAACAACAATAATTAGACTCTGGCAATCACATTAACAAAGCATAATCTTTTGCTTAAGTAGAGATTGTGCCTCTAAGATTGCTCCAAATCTTCATACGTATGCCAGGTTTGCTTAATACCAGCTTCATATAGATCTGATAATTAACCGTTTCTTTACGGAGGACGTGACAGGGTGGCGGCAAATATCCAGATTTCCTGACAGCCCTGGCAGCCCCTGGCTCGAATGGGGTCAGGCCCATATCGGTAAAATGGAGATCCCCTCACTCCAATGCTGATAAGGAGCCTTTTTTCGTGGTTGCACCTGTGTTTGATCCCCCCTATGAATCCGCGACTCAAGCGATCGCCCGCCAACTGCTCGCCGCAACCCGTGAGAACCGCTCTTTCCTCGCTCAAATGCGGGACCAGATGCGCTGGGACGATAAGCTCCTGGGCTGGGCCATGAGCAATCCCGGTTTGCGGGTGCAATTGTTTCGCTTCATTGACTGCTTGCCTGCTCTCCGCAGTAAAGCTGAGATTGCCCGTCACCTGCAGGAATATCTGGGGGAGGAGTCGGTTGAACTCCCCCCTACTTTAAAAACCCTGCTTAACTTCGCCCATCCGGATTCAATGCCGGGGCAGATTGCCGCCACAACGGTTTCAACTGCCGTGGAAACCCTGGCCCATAAGTATATTTCCGGCGAACGTATTTCCCAGGTGATTAAGACCATTGAACGCCTACGGAAGGAGCGCATGGCTTTTACCGTAGATTTACTGGGTGAAGCGGTGATTACAGAAACCGAAGCCCAGATGTATCTGGACCGCTATCTGGAATTGATCACCTGGCTGACTGAGGCGGCAAAATCCTGGTCGCAAGTGGAGGCGATCGACCGGGCTGATGGGGAAGTCCTGCCCCAAGTGCAGATTTCTGTGAAGCTGACGGCTTTCTATTCCCAGTTTGATCCTCTGGATGTGCAGGGCAGCCGGGAGCGGGTGACAGAAAAAATTCGGGTGTTGCTGCGACGAGCGCAAGCCTTGGGGGCAGCAGTTCACTTTGACATGGAGCAGTACATGTTCAAAGACCTGACTCTGGCAATTCTGAAGGATCTGTTGCTGGAGGAGGAGTTCAGAACCCGATCGGATATCGGGGTGACGCTGCAGGCTTACCTGCGGGATAGTCAGCCGGATCTGCAAGGGCTGATTACCTGGGCTAAACAACGGGGGACGCCTGTGACCGTGCGCCTGGTGAAGGGGGCCTACTGGGACCAGGAGACGATTAAATCGGCCCAGAAGGATTGGCCTCAGCCGGTTTATGCCCAGAAGTCTTCGACCGATGCCAACTTTGAAGCCATGACCCGGCTCCTGCTAGAGAACCACGAGTATTTGTATGCAGCGATCGGGAGCCATAATGTTCGGACTCAGGCCCATGCGATCGCCATTGCCGAAAGTCTCCAGGTGCCGCGCCGCCGAATTGAGTTGCAGGTACTTTATGGCATGGCGGATAAGCTGGCCAAAGCCCTGGTCGATCGGGGCTACCGGGTGCGGGTCTACTGTCCCTACGGGGAGCTGATCCCTGGCATGGCCTACCTGATCCGACGCTTATTGGAAAATACGGCCAACAGCTCTTTCCTGCGCCAGAATCTGGAGGAACGCCCAGTGGAGGAGTTACTGGCGGCTCCAGTGATGGCTGATGGGGAGGCCCAGAAACAGTCTCTCGTTCCGATTGAACTTCCTTTCCATAATGTTCCAGATATGGACTACGCCAATGCCCAGCAGCGCGATCGCGCCCTCAAAGCCATTCAATCCATCCGGCAGCAGTTGGGCAAAACCTACTGGCCCCTGGTCAATGGGGCACCGATGCCAACTCTGGAGACGATCGATTCGGTGAATCCCTCTAATCCCGCTGAAGTGATTGGCAAGGTGGGTTTGCTCTCAGTGGAACAGGCCGAACAGGCAGTGCAGGCGGCAAAAGCAGCCTTTCCGGGTTGGAAGAACACCCCGGCGACCCAGCGGGCTGCCATCCTGCGTCAGGCTGCGACCTTGATGCTGCAGCGGCGGGATGAGCTGGCGGCCTGGATTGTGCTGGAGACAGGGAAGCCCCTGAATGAGGCCAATGGGGAAGTCTCAGAGGCGATCGACTTCTGCCGCTACTACGCCGATGAGATGGAACGGCTGGATCAGGGGGTGGCCTATGACTTCCCTGGCGAAACCAACCACTACCGCTACCAGCCTCGCGGGATTTGTGTGGTGATCTCTCCCTGGAACTTCCCGCTGGCAATTCCGACGGGAATGGCAGTAGCGGCTCTGGTGGCCGGAAACTGTACCCTCCTGAAACCAGCAGAAACCTCTTCGGTGATTACGGCCAAACTAACGGAGATTCTGGTGGAGGCAGGGATGCCCCAGGGGGTGTTCCAGCATGTACCCGGTCGGGGGTCGGTGGTGGGGGCTTACCTGGTAAAGCACCGGGATGTGCACATGATTACCTTCACGGGTTCCCAGGAAGTGGGATGTCGGATCTATGCCGATGCCGCCCTGCTCCAACCTGGCCAGAAGCACCTGAAGCGGGTTGTGGCAGAAATGGGGGGTAAGAATGCCATCATCATTGACGAAAGTGCAGACCTGGATCAGGCAGTTCAGGGGGTCGTGCATTCCGCCTTTGGCTACAGCGGCCAGAAGTGCTCGGCCTGTTCTCGAGTGGTGGTGCTGGCGTCCGTTTATGAGGTGTTTCTGAATCGGTTGATTGAAGCGGCCCGATCGTTGAATGTGGGTCCTGCCGATGCGCCAGGTACGGGGATGGGTCCCGTGATCGATGCCGAGGCTCAGGAGCGTATCCGGGCTTATATCGAACAGGGCCGCACAGAGGCTGAAGTGGCCCTGGAAATGCCTGCATCGGCGATCGGCTATTTTGTTGGTCCTGTGATCTTTGCCAATGTCTTGCCTACTGCCAAGCTTGCCCAGGAAGAAATCTTCGGTCCGGTACTGGCGGTGATGAAGGCCCAGACCTTTGATCAGGCCCTGACGATCGCAAATGGCACCCCCTACGCCCTGACCGGCGGACTCTACTCCCGCACCCCGTCCCATATTGAAAAAGCTCAGGCAGAGTTTGAGGTGGGCAATCTGTACATCAATCGGGGGATCACAGGGGCGATCGTGGCCCGCCAGCCCTTCGGAGGCTTCAAACTCTCTGGGGTTGGGTCTAAGGCAGGTGGCCCGGACTACCTGTTGCAGTTCCTGGAACCCCGGGTGGTGACGGAGAACATTCAGCGCCAGGGTTTTGCCCCGATCGCGGGTGCAGACTAAAGGCCCACAGTAGAATAGGGGCAGCCAGCAGTAGGAGAGTCAGGAGAATGCAGCCTCAGTCCTTAGCACAGAATCAATCAACCCTCTACGAGCGTGATTTCTATGCCTGGTGTCAGCAGCAATCTAACCTGCTGAAAAGCCGTCAATGGCAACTTCTGGATACCAAAAACCTGATCGAGGAAATCGAGAGCTTGGGAAAGCAACAAAAGCAGGAACTCCGGAATCGTTTGGGACTTTTGATCGGGCATTTGCTGAAATGGCAGTATCAACCCCAAAAGCAGGGCAATAGCTGGAAAGCAACGATTCGGGAGCAGCGCCGTCAGATTCGGTTACTGCTGGAAGACAATCCCAGCCTACAGCCTTACCTGCAGGAAGCCCTGGACCAGGCTTATAGCTCCGGCATTGATCTGGCTATTCAGGAGACGAACCTGGATGAGGATACTTTTCCCGAAACCTGCCCCTATGCCTTAGAGCAGATTTTTGACGCGCAATTTCTGCCGGAAGTTTTATAGGCTAAACCCATGAGCAATACATCAGGACGCGCCCGGCTGGCTGCTCTGGACTGGTTACGCTTGCTGCTCCTGCTCCTAATGCTGATAGGGATTGCCTTTCGTTTTGTCAACCTCGATCGCAAGGTCTTCTGGCATGACGAGGTCTACACCTCCATGCGGGCTGCTGGATATACTCGGGGGGAGATCGATCAGGACCTGTTTCAGAATCGCATCCTCACGGCTCCTGACCTGCAGCAGTATCAGCGCCTGAAGCCGGGAAGTAATGCTGGGGATACGATCGCGTCTCTGGTCAACGAAGATCCCCAACATCCTCCCCTATACTTTTTGCTGGCCCGCTTTTGGATGCGGATCTTTGGTAGTTCTCTGACTGCAGTGCGATCGCTGCCTACCCTGCTCAGCCTGCTGGCCCTACCCCTGATGGCGGGTCTGGCCTGGGAACTCTTCCACTCCCGTCTCACAGCTCTGCTGGCGGTGGCTCTGCTGGCTATTTCTCCCTTCGATATCCTGTTCGCCCAGACGGCCCGTCAGTACAGCCTGTTGACGATGGTTGCCATTGGGAGCAGCTATTTGCTGCTGCGGGCCATGCGCCTGGGCAGCAGAGCAGCCTGGGGACTGTATGTTTTAAGCAGTACGATCGGGCTTTATACCCATCCCTTTTTCGGGCTGACCCTGCTGGCCCAGGGTAGTTATGTTCTCCTCCTGTGGGGCTGGCAAAAATTACGCCCCAGCCGGACTGTTCTGGTGGTCCCCTTTCCTGCCTCCTTCCTGGCGGCGATCGCCACGACCCTGCTGCTCTATAGCCCCTGGATCTATGTCCTCCTGACCCGGTCTGGACGGGCGATGGCCACCACCGATTGGGCCAGAATCAAAGTGGGCCTGTTCTATCTGATCAAACTCTGGCTACTCAGTTTCACCGCTCTGTTCTTTGATCTGGATTTCGGGTTTGACAACCCCTGGACCTACGTTCCCCGTATCATCCTTGCCAGTTTGGTTGGGTGGGGCCTGACTTTAATCTGCCGCCGCACCGATCGTCGGACCTGGCTCTTTGTGCTGACGACAATTTTGGTGCCATTCCTGGCTCTGGTTCTGCCGGATCTGCTTCTGGGCGGGAAACGATCGGCGGTCAGCCGCTACCTGATTTCCTGTTACCCCGGTATTCAGTTGGCAATGGCTTATCTCCTGGCCGCAGGGCTCCAATCCGGCAAATTTCTCTGGCGTGGCATCACGGCACTCCTGGTGACCGGAAGTATTCTGTCCTGTACGGTCAGTGCCCTGGCAGAAACCTGGTGGAGTAAGGACTTGAGCTACTTTAATGCCGATGTGATCCGTCAGCTCAATGCCCGACCTGCTCCCCTTGTGATCTGTGACATGGGCAGCGATTTTACCAACACCGGGGATTTAATTTCCCTCAGCTATGGGCTGAAACCGGAGGTGCAGTTTTTGCTCTTGGGAGCAATGCCCCGGTTGGACCTGGGCGATCGGACCCCAGTTCTCGTCTGGAGACCCTCGCCCCAAGTGGAGGATCTGATCGCTAAGCGTGGGACCCGTCTACGCCTGATTTCCGCCCCCGATCGTCTCTGGGAAGTCGAAAAATAATCGCCTGCTGCTCACCCCTCCAACTTCTTAAAGAAGTTGGAGAGCTAGAGATTCAAGACAGATAAAAACCCGGTCTGATATCAGATCGGGTTAGAAATACGACGTATTACAGGGGTAGGATTAACCCACCCCGCCAAAGACTATTGAAGCAGATTAGAGGTCGGTTTTAATGCTACCCAGATAATTGCCAGTCGGCAGGCTGGGAAAGCGATTGTAGGGCACTACATCCTCTCCAAAGTAGCGAGCATATTCAGGGCTATCCACCAGGGTTGCAACGGCCACCTTCAGCCCCTCATCAGCCAGCAAGTTGCTGTATTGGCGGATCTCAGCTTGGGTAGCTGGAGTTCGACCCAGCAGATGCCGGAACAGTAACTCAACCACCTTAGCTGTGGGATAAGGAGTGCAGAAGCGCTGGCAGTAGGCGTCTGAACTGGACAGAGCCCGAACGAACTCCCGGACGGAAATTTCCCGATTGTGGAGTTTTTGCTCCAGTTCCAGGCAACGGAATTCCGCAGGAACCTGCTCCCCAGAGATATTCATGATCTGGCTGTAAATAGCGCTGATTACCAGGGTGGTTTCAGCCTCGGCCATCCCTGGATTCAGGCGGAAAATACGAGCAGGCTTTAACCGGATCCCATCTTCAGTTTCCACAGCTTTGGAAGCACGCCCCAGATCAGCCGCCAGAGACCTGGCCCGATCGTCTACGATCGCCTGAGAGACTAAGGGCATCTGGGCAACATCCAGTTTGGACTTAACGGGCTCAAAGCTGGGCACAACCAGGTCATCGTTTTGCTTGGTCAGTTGGTTGTACAACTTCTCAGTATTGGGGAAGTTGGCAGCAGGCAAGGTGGGGAAGCGACGGTAGGGTACCGTGTCTTCATTGAAATACTGCAGGTATTCCAAGCTGTTAACCATCGCGCCAATAAAGCCTTTGATCCCTTGAGAAGCCAGAATCTGGTTGTACTTGCGGATTTCTGCCTGATCCAGCGGAGCCCGACCCAGGAAGTGCTTGGTTCCCAACTCGATCACTTTCGTGTTCGGGTAAGGGGTGTAGAACTCCCGAAGATACAATTTGGAATTACCCAGACTCTCGATAAACTCTTTGACTGTAATGTCACCATTACTGAGCTGGGTTTCCAGCACCGTGAATTCATTCTTCACGATGTAAGGATCGATATCCCGCTCGAAGATCTGACGATAGGCAGCCCGAATCACAATCTTCAGGTTAGCCTTATCTTCCAGGCCGGTGAGCTTGAAGATCTTAGTTTGCTCCCGTTGCTTGGAGACACCCTGCTCAATGCGGAACTGAACATCGGGTAGGGTCCGAACATCAGTCACCAGACCCAGTTCGATAAACTTAGGTGTCTTGGCATCCTGTTCAACCCGGGCACCCTTGTCTCCGATGCTACCAGCTCTCATCGATCGCAGCGCCAGACCAGCAGGGGTGACATAACGCTCGTAAGGAACGGTATCTTCACCAAAGGATTCGGCATACTCTTCGCTGTCGATAATGGCATCAATCAGCGCATAGAAGCCCTTCTTCGCACAGATATCGAAGTAGCGATTGTTCTCCTCACGGCCATAGGTGGGGCGACCCAGTAAACGACGGTGAATGTACTCAACCGCCTTCATCACATAGAGTGGAGCCCAGTACATCTTGCGGAAGAGGTCAGACTTGGCCAACTGGCGGATAAACTCCCGCAAGGTGATATCCCCATTTTCCAGCTTAATTTCCGACAGGGTCAGGCGTTGCCCTTCATAAAGGGCTCTCCCAAAGACCTGCAAGTAGGCAGCTCGAATCACCGCTTGAGTTGAGCTTTCAGAGTACTTAACACTGATGCCCTTAGTCGGGGCACCCACTGCTCGTCGGGTGCTGAAAATATCAACCGTGGATTGCAGGCCGGTAAAGCTGGGCAGTTGATCCAGTTTGAAAACTTTAGGTCCAAGCGTTCCAGGATTGGCTCCCCGTGCCCCAGGATTGCTGACCTGGCTGTTAATCCCAGGTCCCCGGTTAATCAGAATCCGGCGGGTATCCTTACCAAAGGGGGCAGGACTGGCGCTGGGGTTGCGAGTTTCTTTCGGGAAGATAGCACCGAATTGAATCTCCAACGGATCATTGCCCGAACCATAGGGATGCTGATCGGGTAGCGGCTGATCGTAACTGGCAAAGGTCGTCAGGAATTGAGGAATTTTACGGAAGGGTGCACTGTAGCTAAACAGATTTTGCTGCGGTCCCCAGTTGCGGCACTCTTGAGCTTCCTGGCCCAACCCTCGCAGGTAAGGAACCGTCTCCTCTCCAAAGTAATCTGCATATTCCTGCGAATCGATCAGGGCATCCACCAGAGCTGCCAGCCCCCCGGACGAGACAATGGAGAAGTACTTTTGCACTTCTTCCCGGCTACTGGGACCACGACCCAGAATGTGACGGAAAGCTAACTCCAGCGCACGGCTGTTGATGTAGGGTTGAAAGAAGTTCTTACGATAAAGCGGAGACTTCGCCAACCGACGAATGAACTCCTTCATGGAAATATCGTTATTCTTGACCTTGGATTCCAGATCAGAGACAGAAAGGCTGTAGGCCCGGGTGATATCCCGCTCAAAGACCTGCCGGTAGGCAGCTTTCACAACTTCCTGTTTTTCAGAAGCAGATAGGCCCGGCTTCATGACGAATTTGGGCCGACGCTCTGCAGCATTGAAGTAAATCTGAGGCAACTGCAAACCCTGAAGGTCAGGAGAAGGACGTTGGCGCAGCTTGCTAGAGGGAGTAGGAGCCCTAAACTCTGTAATCAGCACATCGAAATACTGAGCCACGATCGCAGCCGCATCGACATCCTGACGGAAATAGCCCAAGGCCGCTGTCCGCATTTCCTGCAGTGCCACGATCGTGGCTTCCCCAGAACAGGCATTTTCGATAACTTCCCGCAATCCTCGGGTATTCACTGCGATGATGTTGGGATCCCCAGCCACGATGGCATAGGAGACGTAGCGCAGGAACCAGCTCAAATCACGGAGCGATTTCTGCATATTGGAAGGACCATAGCGGGCCACATTAATTGGCCTGAAGCCGACAGGAATGGGTCCACTACCAGAGGTGCTGAACAGGGAGCGAAATCCCTCCAGTAGCCCTCCCCGACTCTCAATAAAAGTTGCCGTTCCCAGCTTCATTGCTTCGCGGGTATCAACCACAGTCCCCGCCATACTCATGACGGGCTCCTCTCTGGGCTTTTCCAGGAAGGACATGGGAGACCCACCCACAAAGATCCGGTTGGCGGCACGAGAAACAATCAACTCTGAATTTCTCGTCAGAGCCTCTGCAATAGCCAACCGCTTAAGCCCGGAACTGAAGTAGCTGGACAGTTCACTCAGTTCTCCCCGCGCTAAAAAGCGGTCTTGCTGTTCAGCTTGAGAAATGATTGCGGTTGGTACAGTTTGGTAAAGTTGCGGGCGCGCAACCGAGCTTCCACCACTTGCCCTAACACTCATTTGACTACTAAAGCTCCCTATGCATAACTACTGTTAAATGTGGCCAGAGCCCTAACGGAAAATACTCAACAGATCCAGCCCAGGACTCACTAAGACTCAATTAATGTTCTATCTGGATTATTAAAACCCAGTCTTTAGATTAAAACGTCTGGGGCTTACATACCTTGTTTATTAAAAACTATTAAGTCCCAAATTCCGGTTGTGCATCAAATAATTGTTGGATAAGTTGCGAAGTCTTGCCAAGTCCAAGGCTCTGCTGCCAAGTTTGCTCGTTGAGCCGCAGTTGTTTTGAATCGGCTATGCCGCCAAATCCAATTGAAATAACTGACAACCAATCGTGTAGTCACCTTCGTTTGCTCCCACACCTTGCCAAACTTGTTTTGCCGTCGATGCCACCGTCCTGTTTGTTGCCGGATAATACCATTGGTTCTCTCTAATCGTTGGGTTTTATCCTTACCAATGTGATGATGAATTTCTGGTGGAAGGACTCGTTCATACCCTCCCCAATCATCGCTATTCCACTGTTTGCACTCCGTTTTTCCTTCCGTTGTGACCATCAGTTCTTCAATCAACTCATCCGTATGCTTTCCCACACGGGCCGCCAAGATCAGCCCACTGCTATTGGCTAAACTCAACCCCACCCAACAGTCTCCCAAGTCTAATTCTAGGGGCAGACATTGCTTCTGTTTTTTTGCACAAAGGACCACATCTCATCAGCACTCACCTCCTCGGTTTCAACTTGAGCCACCTCCTGATTGTGGATGAGTTGAGCTTTGCTACTCGCTCGTCGAATAATACTCACTACCGTGTTATAAGCTAACCCGCTAATCCGACTAATCCCTCGTAAACTGGTGCCCTCACTGTGAGCTTGCAGGACTTGTTGAATTTGCTCTGGACTGACGTGACGGTAGTAGTAGAGGGTGTCAAAACTCTCTGAGAAGGTTTGTTGGCACCCCAGGCAAAAGTAGCGTTGATGCCCATTCGGCATCTTGCCATGCTTGTGAGTCTTAGAATGACCGCAGAGCTTACATTCCATAGCTTGAGTAGGTGAATCGTTGATTCCTTACTCTACCAGACCCACATCAGTTTGACGCACTACCGCCTATTTGAAGCATCGATAAACTGAGGATATTATTTGCTCTGGAGAATGGTTCTCCTGATAAGATTTCATCTCAGTTGATTTCAAGATTTGGCAAACTCTCTTAATACACCACGGAGCTCAAGCGCGAATGTTCCTGGATCGAAGAAGAACTGCCAGGTTAGGCGCAATGGACCAGGCAATGTCCTCCAATGGCAAGAGCCACCCGCTGCAATTGAGCAGCCTCAGTGGCGCAGGTGAGGCTTTCTTTGCGATCGTGGAAAGCCTGAATCAGGCTGTTCTGGTTGCAGATGAGAGGGCTTGCGTTTCCTATGTTAATCCTCGCATGGCCACCTTTCTAGCCTGTTCCCAGGCAGACCTGGTAGGGCAGCCAGTGTTAGACGTCATGTCTACCCGGCAGGGCTGGCCTCAATTTCGTTGGGCTCAAAAGCAATCCTGGGCCAACCGGCGGGAGCTTTGTGAAGTTAATCTCATGACTTCAGAAGCGTCCAATGGCAGAGCTGACTGGGTAGAAGTGGTCTCTATGCCGTTGCAGTATCGCAACAGTTCACCCATGGGGACCCTGGTCATCGTAACGGACATTTCCCACCGCAAGTGGGTGGAGGATCAGCTCCAACAGCAGTCAGAATGTTCCCTGGAGCGGAACGGTTCTTATGATGCCCTGACCGGGTTGCCGAATCGGACCCTGTTTGTGAAACGACTGGAAGCCGCCATTGCCCGAGCCAGGGATGAACCTGATTACCTGTTTGCAGTGCTATTTATTGATCTGGACCGCTTTAAGTTGATTAACGATAGCCTGGGGCATCTGGCTGGGGATCAGGTGCTGATGGCGATGGCCCGCCGCCTGGAAATCTGCGTTCGTCCTGGAGATACGGTTGCCCGCCTGGGGGGGGATGAATTCACAATTTTGCTGACGGATATTCGTTATACCGAAGATGCCACGATCGTGGCTGAACGAATTCAGCAGGAACTTTCCCAATCCTTTGATTTGGATGGGAATGAGGTGTTTAGTAGTGTCAGTATTGGTATTGCCATTAACCGGGGGGATTCGATCGATCGCCTCTATGACAGCCCGGAAGATCTGCTGCGGGATGCTGATATTGCCATGTATCATGCGAAGACCTCGGGTCGGGCTCGCCATCAGGTGTTTACCACGTCCATGTATCTGCGGGCCGTAGAACTGCTGGAATTGGAAAGTGATCTGCGTCGGGCTGTAGAACGACAGGAATTCTGTATTCACTATCAACCGATCGTCGCTCTGGATACCGGCAGAATTTCCGGGTTTGAAGCACTCGTGCGATGGTATCGACCTAAGCGAGGGCTGGTATTTCCGGCAGATTTCATTGCGGTGGCGGAGGAGACCGGCATCATCACGGCCATTGGGGAGTGGGTCTTGCATACGGCCTGTCATCAGCTCTGGGCCTGGCAGCAACGGTTTCCGACCTATCCTCCGCTGACGATCAGCGTCAATCTCTCTGCCCGACAGTTGACCCAATCCAATCTGGTCAGCCGGATTCACCAGATTCTGGAAGAAACCAAAATTTTGCCTGGTAGCCTGAAGCTGGAAATTACGGAAAGCACGATCATGAAAAATCCGGAGGCGACGGCCAGCCTCCTGGAAAAACTCCGTCAACATAACATTCAGCTTTGTATCGATGACTTTGGGACGGGGTATTCTTCCCTCAGTCATTTGCGCCGCTTTCCCATCAACACCCTGAAAATTGATCGCTCCTTCATCACGACCATGCATGGGGATGAGGAGAACCTGGAAATTGTCAAAACGATCGTTCATCTGGCCCATAGCTTGGGCATTTACATCACTGCCGAAGGAGTGGAGCGCAATGAGCACCTCCATCAGCTCTGGGCGCTCCAATGTGAATATGCCCAGGGATTGTTTTTCTCAGAGGCTCTTGATAGTGAGGCTGCGACTGCCTTAATTGCCTCCTACCCTCAGTGGTAGGGATGACCCTAGCGGCTCATCTCCAACATGCGTTGAATAGGGCGTAATGCAGCCACCCGCGTTTCCTCGGCCAGGGTGATTTCTGGAGAACGGTGAACCATGGCCCAGTACAGCTTCTCCAGCGTATTCAACCGCATGTGGGGGCACTCATTGCAGGCACAGCTATGGAGCGGTGGGGCCGGAATAAAGGTTTTGTGGGGAGCCTGCTTCTGCATTTGATGGATAATGCCGGGTTCCGTGGCCACAATGAATTGAGAACTGTCACTTTGCAGACAGTATTTCAGGAGCGCTGTTGTAGAACCAATATAGCGGGCATGCTTCAATACGCCTCCTTCACATTCTGGATGGGCGATGATCTCGGCACTGGGATGGTTAACCTGCAATTGCACCAGCTTTTTCTCGGAAAAAGTTTCGTGAACCATGCAACTTCCCTCCCAGAGCACCAGATCCCGACCTGTCTGAGCCATAACATAGCGTCCCAGATTGCGATCGGGGGCAAAAATGATCGGCTGATCCAACGGGATCTGACGCACAATATCCACAGCGTTGGAGCTAGTACAGATAATGTCGCTCAGGGCTTTGATCTCAGCCGTGCAGTTGATATAGGACACCACTAGATGATCGGGATGGGCGGCCTTAAAAGCAGCAAAAGCCTGCGGGGGACAGCTATCGGCCAGGGAACACCCTGCATTTAGATCTGGTAAAAGTACCAATTTCTCTGGATTAAGAATTTTGGCTGTTTCCGCCATAAAATGAACGCCTGCAAACACAATCACATCTGCCTGTGTCTGCGCTGCCTGACGGGATAGCCCCAGTGAGTCGCCAATGTAGTCCGCAATATCCTGGATATCTGGCTCCTGATAATAGTGGGCCAGAATGATTGCATTTAAGTCTCGCTTTAGATCCTGGATGGCCTGGAACAGGTCTAAAGGAGATGCCGTTCTAGCAGTAAGGGGGTGGTCTGAACGTACAGTGGCAAACACAGTCACCTGTCCAATTAGTTAAAAGGATACAAAATCATCTTCCTTTAATTATAGTTTTTTCTACCAAAAATGTCGAGATCTATCGGAATTGGTCTGGGTCATTTATCCTGGAGGAGGAATCGGGAAAACAATATGACGGAACAGCAGAGAGCCTGCCAGCGGTGGAGAATGGCAGTGGTGGGGGATGTTCATGACCTCTGGGATGACCGTGAAGAGAGGGCATTGCGGGCTTTGGGCGTAGACCTGGTGTTGCTGGTCGGAGACTTTGGCAATGAAGCGGTGCCCCTCGTTCGATCGATCGCAGCCCTGGATCTCCCCAAAGCGGTGATTCTGGGGAATCATGATGCCTGGTATACGGCCTCTGACTGGGGTCGCAAGCAATGCCCCTATGATCCGCGATTAGAGGATCGGGTGCAGCAGCAGCTAGACCTTCTGGGGGAAACCCATGTTGGCTATGGTAAGCTCGACTTTCCCCAGTTCCAGCTCTCGATTGTCGGAGGTCGCCCGTTTAGTTGGGGCGGTTCTCTCTGGAAAAATGGCGAATTCTACCAATCTCGGTTTGGAGTCGGTAGTTTTGCCGAATCCACAGCCCGAATTGTGGCAGCAGCCCAGAGTGCTGCCTATGAAACCCTGATTATCCTGGGGCATTGCGGCCCCACGGGGTTGGGTAATCAGCGAGAAGATCCCTGTGGTCGAGATTGGGAAGCCCTGGGGGGGGATCACGGCGATCCTGACCTGGAAGCGGCGATCGACCAGATGCAACAGATGGGCAAAACCATTCCGCTGGTTACTTTTGGGCACATGCACCATCAGCTCCGCCATACCCAGGACCGTCTTCGGCGGCCCACCCATGTCAGCCCTGCCGGGACCCTCTATCTCAATGCAGCCTATGTGCCCCGACTGGTTCGCAGGGAAACGGGAACAATCCGGCATTTTACATTGGTGGAATGGCAGTCTGGGGACGTTTTAGAGGCTTCCCTGGTTTGGCTGGATGAAAATTTTGCCATATCCCGTAAACAAGTTCTCTTCCACCGGGAAAGGGCATTAGTATAGAAAAGAACTCAAAATTCAACCATTGGGGCTTGACCCCTATTTTGGATATTGAGTCATGGGGAGAGGTGGCAGAGTGGTCGATTGCGTCTGACTTGAAATCAGATGGGTGTGCAAGCATCCCCAGGGTTCGAATCCCTGCCTCTCCGTTTTACAGTCTATAGGTGTTCACAGTCTATAGGTGTTCACAGTCTATAGGTGTTCACAGTCTATAGGTGTTCACAGTCTATAGGTGCCGCTGCCATTTTTTCGGGTTGTTCGCAATGTATTGCCGAACCTGTTCAATTTCACTGTCGCTCCTGAGGATGCGATCGTAAAAATGGGGTTGCCAGGTAAATTCTGGAACGGACGATCGAATTTCAAAGGTACACCGACCTTTGTACCACCGAATGATTTTGCCCAGGGAATGGTCGGATAACATCGGGTTGTGATGTTGGGTAATCCCGCCCGGCGGCGTTGTTGTTGGCATGGTTGTTCGTGAATCACAATAATGCCATGGATATGGTTGGGCATGGCAACAAATGCATCCAATGAAACTGGGTCAAAGCGTTGGGGAATTTCCCACCAAATTTTGTTGACAATTTCCCCTGCAGGTGAAGGCTGCATTTCTCCCGCCACAATTCGACCAAAGAAATGTTGGCGATCGTGGGTGCAAAAGGGGACAAAATACCAGCCTGCAGAGAAGTAGTCCCAGGTTGGATGTCGCGCAGATTCGATGCGATATTTGTTCTGATATAGCGTCATAGGGCAATCCTAAGGACTTGCCCTGGCATAGAACCTGCGCCAGAACCCTCATATTCAGCCCTATTCTGATGGATGGTTCCCACAATCTTGCAAAAGCAAAAAGGTCCTCTGCCAGCAGAGGACCTCAAGGCTTAATCAAAATCAGAGGCTATTAGCCCAGGACTGCCTTAGCCTTGGCTACGACGTTATCAACGGTGTAGCCGAATTTTTCCATGCACACCCCACCCGGTGCCGAAGCGCCGAAGCGATCGATGCTGAGCGTATCACCTTCGGTGCCAACAAAACGGCACCACCCGAAGCTAGAACCTGCTTCTACGGCCAAGCGCTTGGTGACAGCCTTGGGCAGAACTGACTCCTTGTAAGCGGCATCCTGCTCATCAAACAGTTCCCAACAGGGCATGGAGACCACTCGAACTTTGGTCCCCTCTGCTGTCAGTTTTTCAGCGGCCTGAATACACAGGGAAACTTCGCTACCGGTGGCCAGCAGGAGCAGGTCAGGAGTACCGTCGCAATCCAGGACGGTATAGGCTCCCTTTTCTACCCCTTCGATCGAAGAACCGGCCAACTGGGGTAAGGCCTGGCGGGAGAAGGCCATCAGCGTGGGACGTTTGCGATTTGCAATGGCCACTTTGTAAGCACCGGAGGTTTCCGTGCCATCCGCTGGACGGATGACCAGCAGGTTGGGGATGACTCTCAGGGAGGCGATCGTTTCTACAGGCTGGTGAGTGGGACCATCTTCACCCAGAGCGACTGAATCATGGGTCATCACATAGATGACACCGGCTTGAGACAGGGCCGAGAGTCGGATGGCAGCCCGCATATAGTCTGCAAAGACCAGGAAGGTGGCACAGTAGGGAATTAACCCAGAGTTATGGAGGGCAATGCCGTTACAAATTGCGCCCATCCCATGTTCCCGAACGCCAAAGCGGAGGTTCCGGTTTTGGTACTGACCCTTTTGGAAATCTCCAAAACCCTTCAACAGGGTCAGGTTAGAGTGGGTCAAATCGGCAGACCCCCCAATCAATTCAGGAATAGCCGGGGCCAAGGCATTCAAGGTCTTCTCAGAAGTCTGGCGGGTCGCCAGGGCCTTATCTTCGGGGGCATAGGTCGGCAGACTCTTTTCCCAGCCTTCCGGTAACTGGCCACTCAGCATCCGCTCAAACTCAGCCGCTTCTGCAGCATATTTGGCCTTGTACTCGGCCAAGGTCTTTTGCCAGTTTGATTCTGCGGTTGCGCCCTGCTCCACCGCCTTGCGGAAATGGTTCAAGGAATCTTCGGGGATGACGAAAGGCTCATGTGCCCAACCCAGGTTCTCACGGGTGGCTTTAATCTCATCTCCCCCCAGAGCCGCACCATGCACCCCGGCTGTATTCTGCTTATTGGGAGAGCCATACCCGATCGTGGTGGTCACCTTAATCAGGGAGGGCTTGTCTGTTACGGCTTTCGCAGCTTCAATAGCAGCGGCGATCGCGTTCAGGTCAGTGTTGCCATTCTCAACGTGCTGCACATGCCAGCCGTAAGCTTCAAAGCGCTTGCTGACATCTTCCGTGAAGGATACATCCGTGGAGCCGTCGATCGAAATGTGGTTATCGTCATAGAGGGCAATCAACTTACCCAATCCCAGGTGCCCTGCTAGCGAGCAAGCTTCACCTGAAACGCCTTCCATGTTGCAACCATCACCCAGAATCACATAGGTGTAGTGGTCTACCACCTGACAATCGGGTTTGTTGAACTTGGCAGCCAGGTGCGCTTCCGCCATGGCCAGACCCACACCGTTACAAATCCCTTGGCCCAGAGGACCCGTCGTTACTTCTACACCGGGAGTTTCAAAGTTTTCTGGGTGGCCAGGGGTGGTGGATCCCCACTGACGAAACTGCTTGATATCGTCCAGGCTGACGCTGTCATAGCCAGTGAGATACAGCAGTGCATACTGCAACATACAACCATGGCCAGCAGACAGAATAAACCGATCGCGGTTGAACCACTGGGGATTCTTGGGATTGAACCGCATAAATTGGGTCCAGAGCACATAGGCCATGGGAGCTGCACCCATAGGTAGCCCTGGATGCCCAGATTTAGCTTTCTCTACTGCATCAATAGCAAGAAAGCGAATGGAATTAATACAAAGTTCGTCGAGGGATTGGGTTGCAACGGCCATAATTACTTCACTGAACGGGTTGGCACGGAACTAAGTGGGCAGAAAGTGGGCAGAAAGTGGGCAGATATCTCGGTAAGCAAATATCAGGCAGGCAGATAACCAGGCGCTTTGATGGAGCCAGAATAAGAATTTATACTTAATCATCCCACCAACAGGATCACTAGACAAGCATTCCCATGGGGAAACTGAATAGTCATCCCACTACCCTATAGACCTTTCCCAATGATTCCACGATAGGGTCAATTTACCCCAAGCTTACACAGCGTATTTCTTGAATACCAGAGTGACGTTGTGACCCCCAAACCCGAAGGAGTTGGACAGGGCCACGTTAACGATCTGGGCTCGGCTGGTATGGGGAATGTAATCCAGGTCGCAAGCTGAATCCGGATTCTCCAGGTTAATCGTGGGGGGGACGTGATCGTGGGCAACAGCCATGGTTGCAGCAACGGCTTCAATCCCTCCAGAACCGCCCAACAGATGACCCGTCATGGACTTGGTGGAGCTGACTGTAACCTGATAAGCGGCTTCACCCAGTGCTTTCTTAATCGCTGCTGTCTCAGTCGAATCATTAGCCGGTGTGCTGGTGCCATGGGCATTAATGTAACTGACCTGCTCCGGGAGCACTCCCGCATCCTTCAGGGCCAGTTGGATTGCCCTCGCTGCTCCCTCCCCGCCAGGTACGGGGGAAGTCATGTGGTAGGCGTCACAGGTCATGGCATAGCCAACAATCTCAGCATAGATGCGAGCGTTCCGGCTGCGAGCATGTTCCAATTCCTCCAGAAGCAGGATACCTGCTCCTTCCCCCATGACAAAGCCATCCCGATCCTGGTCGAAAGGACGGCAGGCATGAGCCGGATCGTCATTCCGGGTAGATAGGGCGCGGGCGGCAGCAAAACCAGCGACAGACAGGGGCGTCACGGCTGCTTCTGTGCCCCCACAAATCATGGCCTGGGCATAACCCCGCTGGATCAGCCGAAAGGCGTCGCCGACGGCGTTAGACCCAGCAGCGCAGGCTGTAACGGAGCAGGAGTTTGGCCCTTTGGCCCCCGTGTGAATCGCCGTTAACCCAGCGGCCATATTGGCGATCATCATGGGAATCATGAAGGGGCTGCATCGATCGGGCCCCCGGTTCAAGTAAATTTCCTGCTGGTCTTCCAGCACTTTCAGGCCACCAATACCGGTTCCGATCATCACCCCGACCTGTTCTGCATTCAGGTCATTGATCACGAATTGGCCGTCTGCGATCGCCTGCTTACTGGCAGCGACGGCAAACTGGGCAAATCGGTCCATGCGTTTGGCATCTTTACGATCCAGATAGGCGTGAGGGTCAAACCCCTTGACCTCTCCGGCAATCCGGCAATCATGCTTTGAAGCATCGAACAGGGTGATGGGACCAATACCGTTGCGCCCGCTTAGCAGGCCCTGCCAGTACTCTGTCAATGTGTTTCCGATCGGGGTGATTGCACCCAGGCCGGTCACAACGACACGTTTATTGAGAGAACTTGTCATGGCTTTTGTCAGGGAAAATCATCCGTCAGCAGAAAGAAAATGAAGGGTTCAGGTTTTACGCTGCAGCTTTGCCAGAGATATAATCAACTGCATCCTGAACTGTTGCAATCTTCTCTGCATCTTCGTCGGGAATTTCAGTCTTAAATTCTTCTTCCAGGGCCATGACCAGTTCTACCGTATCCAGAGAGTCGGCCCCTAGGTCATTCGCAAAGCTGGCTTGGGGCTTAACTTCAGCAGCATCAACTCCCAGTTGTTCAGCAACAATCTTCTGAACCTTCGCAAAAACTTCTTCTTGGCTCATAGTTGTGATCTCTTGTTCAGTACCTGTACTCGTTAAATTGCGGGTTGAATTGTCAGCAACACAGCTCTAAATTGAACATCCACGGGAAGAAAAATCAGGTTAAAGCCGATTCTTCTAATTTAGATGATCATAAATTGAGCATTCCTTCATAGTATCCGAAAGGGGAGACAGGATTGTAACTGGTAGTCGGTTTTACAATTGACACTTTAACCGCTCCAGCCTGTTTTAAAGATGTAGAGATGCTGCAGGATTATGCTGGTTGTCTCGATTTAGCATAGATTGGGAGAGCGTTTGACCTGACTCCGCAGTCTTGATTGCTTATGCCATCCCCATCTCTCAGATATGCTTATTTTCCAGGTTGTGTCGCTCAGGGAGCCTGTCGGGAGTTGTATCAATCTACCCAGGCCCTGACCCAGGCTTTAGGAATTGAACTGGTCGAATTGAAAAAGGCAGCCTGCTGCGGGTCAGGCACCTTCAAAGAAGACTCGCTACTCCTGGAAGATACGGTCAATGCCCGCAATATTGCCCTGGCCGAAGAGTTGCAGTTGCCCCTGCTGACCCACTGTAGTACCTGCCAGGGGGTCATTGGTCATGTGGATGAGCGATTAAAACAGGCCCAGCAGAGAAATCCGGCCTATCTGGAACAGGTCAATGCCCTGCTTGAAAAAGAGAGTTGTTCTCCCTATCAGGGGACGACGGAGGTCAAACATCTCCTCTGGGCTCTAGTCGGAGACTATGGCCTGGATGCCTTACGGGAGCGGGTGACGCGCAAATTAACCGGATTGCGCTGTGCCGCTTTCTATGGCTGCTACCTGCTACGGGCTCAGACCCTGCTCCCCTACGATGATCCCTTTAACCCCCACACCCTGGAAAGTGTTTTTGCAGCGGTTGGGGCCACGCCGGTCCAGTATCAGGGGCGAACCCAATGTTGTGGTTGGCCTATTTCCAGCTACGCCACGACTGCATCTTTTCAAATGGCTGGCAAACATCTGAAAGCCGCGATCGTTGCCGGAGCTGATTGCATGGTTACCCCCTGCCCCCTCTGTCACCTGAATCTGGATTCCCGCCAACCCGAAATCGAGCGGACGATCGGAGAAACTCTGGGCCTGCCCATTCTGCACTTGCCCCAACTGGTTGCCTTGGCGCTCGGTGTGACTCCACAGGAGCTAGGGCTCAACCGACACATTGTCTCTACCCGATCGATCGTTGAAAAAATCGAGAGCTTGTAGAGGTTCTGATATCCTTCGGGCCAGTATTAAATTCTTTGAAGTTTTGCAGCCTTTTGCTCAAGTGAATAGGGCCACACGGTAAACTAAACCCTAACCTTCAAGCTTGCCTAGAGCCTGGAGTGGCTTTCCAACTGCCGATTAATGCAGATGCCGATTAATGCAGAGCATTGAACCCCAACCGCACTAATGCCGAGTGCATAACACTAGTACACAACCCTGAGAACACTAAGTCTGGAGTTAATATTCAATGTCTCATTCAGTCAAAATTTATGATACGTGCATTGGTTGTACCCAGTGCGTTCGTGCCTGCCCCACTGACGTTCTAGAAATGGTTCCCTGGGACGGCTGTAAGGCACAGCAAATTGCCTCTTCCCCTCGCACAGAAGATTGTGTTGGCTGCAAGCGGTGCGAAACGGCCTGCCCCACCGATTTTCTCAGCATTCGCGTATACCTGGGTGCTGAAACCACCCGTAGCATGGGTTTGGCTTACTAGAGTCTGGCTTTGCCAGTTCTGGCAGCGAACTTTCATTAAGTTTTTGGATTGCAAACAGGAGCTTCTCGCTCCTGTTTTTGTTTGGGTATTAGCAGGCTTGACGCACCTGATTTTCCCCTTCTCCCCTCACTCCACAAGGCCACTGTGTACCCATAATCCCCTCCTGGGAGGGGTAGGGGTGGGTTCAACGCTCCTGCTCCCGTTCCTAGGCCCACCCTGGCCCTACGGGCTACCCCTTCCAGTCGGGGAGAGTTGGGAAAGGAGGACTTTAGTGCAAGTTTGCTCTCTGGGTTCAAACAGAATTCAAGATCAGATGTGGCACACTAGAGCTTTGATATCCAGGCTGGGATACTCCCTGTAGTGACTGAAGGAGGGAAGGGTTCATGTGCGGAATTGTTGGCTATATTGGCACCCAGACAGCAAGTGGCATTCTCCTGGAAGGGCTAAAACGGTTGGAGTACCGGGGCTATGACTCTGCTGGGATTGCCCTGGTTGAAGATGGCTTGATCCACTGCATTCGGGCCAAGGGTAAATTGCACAGCCTGCAGGAAAAGCTGGAAGGACTGGAGCACAAGGCCCAAATTGGGATTGGTCATACCCGTTGGGCCACCCATGGCAAGCCAGAGGAATATAATGCGCACCCCCACCTGGATAATGCCAGTCACATTGCGGTGGTTCAGAACGGCATCATTGAGAACTATCGGGAATTGCGGGAGCGGCTGACGGAGCAGGGGCATCAGTTCCTCTCTGAGACAGATACAGAAGTCATTCCCCATTTGATTGCCGATTTGATGGCCGCCGAAACAGCGGTAGAAAACACGGCTCCTTACAGGCTGCATCCGTCGCCTTTCTTTGCCGCCACCCTCAAAGCCCTGCCGCAACTGGAAGGATCTTTTGCCCTAGCCATTCTCTGTGCCGACTATCCGGATGAACTGCTGGTGGTGCGGCAGCAAAATCCCATGGTGATTGGGTTTGGTCAGGGAGAATTTTTCTGCGCTTCCGATATCCCAGCGATTATTCCCTACACCCATGCCTTTCTGCCCCTGGAAACTGGGGAACTGGCCAGACTGACTCCCCTGGGAGTGGAGGTCTATGATTTCGCGGGGAATCGCCTGCGGAAGATGCCCCGTACCCTGAATGTCAGCATGACTACGGTGGAAAAGCAGGGCTTCCGTCATTTCATGCACAAGGAAATCTACGAACAGCCCAGTGTGGTGCGGGCCTGTCTGGAGGCTTATGCCAGGGAAGGAGACTTCCGTGGGGATTCCACGACCTTTCCGATCGAACTGGGGCTCCCGGCAGATCTGTGCCAGGATTTGCAGCAAATTCAGATTATTGCCTGTGGCACCAGTTGGCATGCTGGATTGGTGGGCCGTTACCTGCTGGAACAACTGGCTGGGATTCCGACGGTGGTTCACTATGCGTCGGAGTTTCGCTATGCCCCGCCCCCTCTGACCCCCAACACCCTCACGATCGGCGTCACCCAGTCTGGCGAAACCGCCGATACCCTGGCAGCCCTGGAGATGGAATTGCGGCGGCGGGCGGACAAATCTCCAGAACTGGCCTGTCGGCTGCTGGGAATTACCAACCGTCCTGAAAGTTCCCTCGGACGCCTGGTTCCGTACCTGATCAATACCCATGCTGGGATTGAAATTGGGGTGGCTGCCACCAAGAGCTTCACGGCCCAACTGATGGCCTTTTATTTTCTGGCTCTGGATCTGGCTGCCCGTCGTCAGACCCTATCACCAGAACAGCTCCAACAAATTTTGCTGGGCCTGCGGCAACTGCCGACTCAGATTGAGCAGACCCTGGAAAGCCAGGAGAAGCCGATCGAAGAACTGGCCCATCAATTCACAGATACCCAGGACTTCATTTTTGTTGGTCGGGGGATTAACTTCCCGATCGCCTTGGAAGGTGCCCTGAAACTCAAGGAAATCAGCTATATCCATGCGGAAGGCTATCCGGCTGGGGAGATGAAACACGGCCCGATTGCCCTGCTGGACGCGAAGGTGCCCGTGGTGGCGATCGCCGTTCCTGGTCAGGTCTATGAGAAGGTGCTCTCGAATGCCCAGGAAGCCAAAGCCCGCGATGCCCAGTTGATTGGGGTGACCCCTGCGGATGGGGCCAGTGCGATCGACATTTTTGATACGGTGTTGCCAGTTCCCAAAGTCGAGGAGATGCTCTCGCCCCTGCTGACGGTGGTGCCGCTCCAGCTTCTGGCCTATCACATTGCCGCCCGTCGGGGTCTGGATGTGGATCAGCCCCGGAATTTGGCCAAGTCCGTGACCGTCGAGTAGGTTGGCATCTAGCTCCCTGATTACTGATGGGTGAGGAGTGATTGGGGTATTCTTGACCCCAATGAACCAACTGAATTAATGACTTGTCATAAGGCGGCTCCACCAGGGACGATGCAGCCCCTGTAACCGTTGTCCCTCCAGAACGAGCTGTCGCAGTAGATCCGATCGCTGGGAAATCACAGCCCCCGTTGCGATCGTCCCCAGCTTCGACCGCTGCCGCAGGGCCAAGGCGATCGGGCCGATCAGATCACTGGCCCCTGTCCCGACAATCTGGGCTCCGACCAGGGTGCCATTGCGCCGCAACAGGAGCTTGCCAAAGCCGGTGGTATCCCCAGAGAATTGGGCCTGCTCCAGGGCATGCAGGGATTGCTGCACCACGAGCAGATCCTTGCCGTAACGTTGCTGTGCCTCTGGTTCAGTCAGCCCCACTGCTGCCAGTTCCGGATCCGTGGGCACAATGCGGGGAATTCCCGTCGGATCAAACCGGGCGATCGGCCAGAACAGGGCATTCCGAACCACGATCGTTGTCTGTTCCAGAGCCATCTGAGGGACAGGATACCCTGCCCGATCGTCCCGACAGACATAGATCCGGGGCTGGCTCGTCTGCAGTTTCCGGTTCAGGCGCAGGCCCTGCTGGTCCTGGACCACCCCCACTGCTGGCAGATTCAGGCTGTCCAGATTCAGCCGATAGCCCCCATCCACTAACAGAAGTTCGGCCTGGATGGTTTGCCCTCCCACCTGGATTTCCTGGGCTCCGGCTAGGGACCGTACCTGGTCGATCGGCTGTCCTGTTAAAATTCGCACCCCTTCAACTTCCAGTTGCGCTTGCAGTAACCGGGTGGCTTCCCGGTCTTCTCCCGGCAGCAAGTGGGGGGCATCAGTGACCACCGTCACTGAGGTGCCCAACCGGACCAACCCCTGGGCCAGTTGTAACCCGATCGGACCATCACCGACGATCGCCACCTTTTGAGGCTGTTCCGTCAGGGTGCAGGGATCATCCACCGTCAGACAGGCCGAGGGGGTCAGTCCCGGAATTGCCGGGATCTGGGGCCGGGCAGGCATAGCCACCAGATACGCAGAGGCCATCAGGGGCCGATCGGCTACTGCCAGCACAGGCCGAGCCTGGGGGAGAAACTCGCCCATCCCCATCACCACATCCACCCCCAGCGCCGCCAGCACTGCCGGAGCGTCTACTGCCCGCAGATTCGTCACTACCCGTTGAGTCCAGGCCAGGATCTCAGCCCAGGAAAGGGGTGCTGCTGTGGTTCCATGCCAGTAGGTGCTCCGCCGATCGACGGTGCCGATTTCAGCCAGGATCCGCCCCACCTGGGCCAACGTTAGCCCAGCGATCGGCTCGATCCCCTGGGTGACTAGAGCCACCCTGCCCCCCAGAGCTATCCCCTGACGGGCCGCCTGGACACCAGCCTGACTGGCTCCGATGATGACTAGATCGTATTGATCTCTAGTCATGGGTCCTTAAAACGAAAACGTGGTTCTAATAGTGCCAATAAAAACATCGCTGTTAGCACCCCGCTGGTTAATGGCTGGTAGCCAGATCAGGCCGGGGGTAATGGAGATATTATCGTTGACCTGATACTTGTAGAAGCCTTCGATGTGCAGGGAGTCATCCCGATCGGGTAAAGCGACTTGCTGTCCACCGGACTGGAGGCCCTTCAAAGTAGGCTCAGCCCCGATGATGATGGCGGCCAGGTTACCTTTCTTACCCAGATCCGGAAAAGATAGGGTGAGCGCATAGTTCCAGATTTCGGCATCCCCAAAGGTAATCAGGCGGGCAGCGGTGAAGCCTCCCCAGCCGCCGATGACGAAGCCGGGGGCTACCTGGAAGGAGGCTTCTACCCCGTAGGAGTTGCTGGCGACAGGGGAATTATTGGCGGGAGCCAGGGGATCGGGGGCAAAGGGGAACAACAGGTTACCCCGGAAGGACCCCACGGCGTTACCGGCTCCACCAAACCGGAAGGTTCCGGCAGCGTTGTAAGCATTGACATAGGTGAAGCCTAGTTTCAACCCTCGGAAGGGCTGGAAAACTACCTGGGCCAGGGCTGAATAGTTGCCGTTGAATAAACCGGAGCCAGGGGTCGGGGTGCTGGCCCGACTGGCGAGATAGCCCACGTCCAACCGAATCGCGTCGGTAGGTCTGAAGGTAAAGCCTACCCCTGCCCCTCCTGGCACCACCGCACCATTATTGCCATTGATGTTGTAAATCGGGTTGCGTTCGCCAAACCGGGAAATCGCCCCACTCCCCCCATCTTCACTGTCCAGATAAGGGCTGAGGGTATCAGCATAGTGATAATGGAAGCCAGCATTGGCAAAGATGCTGAGCTGAGCCTGGGAGCCGATCGGGACCTGGTAGGATAGCAGATCCAGGTAGACCGAGTTATTGGTCAGGGCGATCGTTGTGTTGTCCTGGGCTAACCGTCCCTCATTGGCGAACAGGTTTACGGCGGCTAATCCTGCGGGAGTGGTGGTTGTCAGAACCGGGATCGTATTCCCCACCTGTAATCGGGTCTGCAGCCGGTCTTTGCCACTAAAACTGGTAACAAAGTTCAAGCGCACCCGCTCCTGGAAAACCGTGTTACCTTCTGCATTCACAGGAGCATTAGGATTCCCGGCAAAATCCGTCACCCCGCTCCCACCAAAGGCATCGGTAATGGCCAGAATGACTTCCCCGGATAGTTTTGTTGTAGTTGAGAATTGCTGGGCTTCTAACCGGGCAGTTCGGGCTTCCAGGGCATCGACCCGGCCTCGCAGGGTGGCCAGTTCAGCCGCAAACTCTTCCTGCAACCGCTTGACGATTTCCAGGTCCTCTTTGGTCACCAGATTGGTTGTCGCCGCAGCAATCAGTTCGTTGATCCGATCCATGCAGGCGTTCAAACCTGCCGCGAATTCATAGCGGGTCAGGGGCCGATTCCCCCGGTAAGTGCCATCGGGATACCCAACAACGCAGCCATAGCGCTCTACCAGAGACTGCAGTGCCTGAAAGGCCCAATCTGTCGGCTGTACATCTGACAACTGGGAAACGGAAGTGACCTGATTACTGGTGTTAACGACAATAACCGGCATCCCCGAGTGATACCCATTGCGGTAAACCTCAATCTGGTTCAAGGGGGAAAGAACCGACCTTCCAGGATTGGTTGAGGCTTCATCGGCCCAAGCCGGACCACAGGAGATAGGGATGGCACCCAGTAGCAAGAATCCCGTCAACCGCAACTGTCCCGATAAACCCTGCATGGCAATTCTCCTCTGCAACTCGAAATACTGCTGTCTACAATGCCTCCAGCAGTATTACTAATACGCTACTGCCAGCAAAAATGGATTTTGGTCGGGCAAATCATAACAAAACTCTAAATTCCGCTCGAAGTATCGTAGTTTGTATAAAAATGGGAGATCGCGATCAACCTGTGATCCAGCAGGAATTTCCTCCTCAGGAGACTTAGACATGACCCAACCCGGCTTAACTTGGAAAACTGTTCTAGCAGATAAAATCCCGCCAACCATGGCAGAAGAGATTGATACCTTCGAAACCCAGATGAAGCTGCGTCGTCAAGGGAAGCTAGATGAAAAGGTATTTGCCGAGTTACGGCTGCGTCGGGGTGCTTATGGGCAGCGGTACGATAATGGCTTTCGCCATGATGGTGAAAAGTCTCAAACCATTCCTTTCCCCCATCCAGCCCTGACCAAAGGACCGGAGACGAAGTGGGAAGCCCCCGGTATGCAGCGGATTAAGATTCCCTATGGGGGAATGACCGCTGACCAGATGGAAGTCCTGGCAGATGTGGCTGAGGAATACGCAGACTGCATTCTCCATGTCACGACCCGCCAGGATTTCCAACTCCACTTTATCTCGCTGGATGATACCCCTGACATGCATCGCCGTCTCGCTGCCGTGGGCATCACCACCCGTGAAGCCTGTGGTAACTCTGTGCGTAATGTCACGGCCTGTCCCCTGGCTGGAGTCTGTCGGGATGAAGCCTTCGATGTGACGGGATATGCGGGCGAAACCACCCAATACTTCCTGGGACATCGGGATGTACAGGATTTTGGTCGTAAGTTTAAAATTGCTTTCTCCGGTTGCAAGCAACATCCCTGTGGGTTGACTTCCATGCATGACCTGGGCCTAATTGCCACAACCCGAATGGTGGATGGGGTGGAGAGGCAAGGCTTTGAAGTGTATGTGGGGGGTGGACTGGGAGCCGTGCCACATTTGGCCAAACTGCTGGATGACTTTGTGCCAACGGAAGAGCTCTTGCCCCTGTCCCAGGCGATCGCTCGCGTCTATGCTCGTCTGGGTGAGAAGAAAAACCGTAACAAGGCCCGGATTAAGTTTTTGGTCGCAAAATTGGGGATTGAGGAGTTTCGCCGTCTGGTGAAAGAGGAGCGGGCAATTCTGGAGCCAGATCCAGGCTGGGCGGAATGGATTCCTGAGTTACCCTCCTACGACGAGTCTGGCCTGCCGGAACCCGTTTCTGCCGGTCAGGCGATCGATCTGGAAGCAGATGCCATTGCCTTTGCCCAGTGGAAATCCACCAACATCTACCCTCAGCGGCAGGCAGGGTTTGTCTGTGTGACGATCTCCTTGCCGCTGGGAGACCTCACCTCACAGCAGATGCGGGGTCTGGCAGATATTGCCCGTCGCTTTACCCGCGATACCACCCGCACCACGGTGGAGCAGAATATTCTCCTGCGCTGGATCCATGAAGCTGATCTGCCTGCTCTCTATCTGGCACTGAAGGCCATCAACCTGCATGCGGCAGGGGCTGAATCGATCGTGGATATCACGGCCTGCCCCGGCACCGACACCTGCAAACTGGGAATTGCCAGTTCGCGCGGTCTGGCGGGTGAGTTACGCCAGCGACTGGCCGTCAAGGGTTGGCAGTATAACGAAGCGGTTAAGGACATTCGGATTAAGGCCAGCGGCTGTTTTAACTCCTGCAGCCAGCACATGGTGGCCGAGATCGGCTTCTATGGGTCGAATCGGCTCGTCGATCGGCGGCGGGTGCCCCACTTCCACCTGATTTTGGGGGGCGAATGGGACAACAATGCGGCTCAGTATGGCCAATCCCTGGGGGTTGTGCCGTCAAAGCGGGTTCCCGATGTGGTGGAATTCCTGGTGGACCTGTTCCTGAAGGATCGTCAGAAGGGGGAAAAGTTCTCCCAGTTTGTCCATCGGATTGGGAAGAAGGACATCAAGGAGCGTCTGGCTCCTTTCTTGGAAATTCCGGCCTATGCGGTGGACAAGTCCTTCTACAGGGATTGGGGCGATACCCGTGAGTTCACGATCGGAGACATTGGCGTAGGCGAATGTGCGGGTGAAGTGGTCAGTCTGACTGATTTTGGGGTCGCCACGGCTGAAAGTCTCTACTTTGATGCCACCCTCTTGCTGGAAGGGAATAGCAGCAATGGCAATGTGAAACAGGCCGCTGAAAAAGCACTGGAAGCCATGATCAGTGCTGCTCAGGCTCTACTGAAAGTCCAGAATATCGATATTTCCAAGGATCCTGAAGTAGTGGTCAGGGAGTTCCGCAAATACTTCTACGACACCGAGCTGTTCTACGATCCGTTTGCCAAAGGTAAGTTTGCCAGCTATCTGTTCCAGGCTTATGACCAGCGTGATCGGGCGGTTGATCTGGATCAGGCCAGACAACTGATCGAAGAAGCCCGCCTGTTTATTGAAGCGGCCCATGAGTGTAATACACGCATGTTACAGGCTGGAATTACCAGTCCGGCGAGCTTCCAGAAGTGGCTCCTCGATCGCCAGATGCAACAATCGTCCTAAGCGATCGCGGCACGGTACCTTGATCCTGACCTCATGGCTTACCCCTCTTCCATCGGGAGAGGGGATCAGGCTTATGAAACCCTACACAATGCCCACCCACCCATTTTTCAAGTATGGAGAACCCCATGAACCCCGATCGCTTCTGTATCAAATTCTTTGCTCGACCTGGAAACACGATTGATGAAGCGATCTTGATTGAGATTTTTCAGGAATGGATTCGCCTGCGTAAATTGCCAGGGACATTGCTGGATGTAGCAGATTACCGCCATGTTCCCAATGGCCCTGGCGTTATGCTGATTACCCATGAAGTGAATTACGCCATGGATCATAGTGAGGGTGAATTTGGCCTTTATGCTCAGTTGAAGCTGGGGCAGGGCGAAACTCATCAGGAACGGATGTTGGCACTGGTCAAGGCAACAGCAATCTTTGGGGCTTTGCTGGAATCCGACAAACGGGTGGCCGGTCAGTTTAGCCTGGATGGCAGTCAGTTCCTTTATCTGGCCAACGATCGCCTGCAACTTCCCAATACAGAAGCAGCCTTTACTGCCCTGAAGCCGGATCTGGAGGCCGTAGCCGCTAAACTGTATCCCGGTCAGGAGACAACGGTAACCCGGCGGGAGAATGATTCCCGCGATCGTCTGACTGTGGTGATTCAAGCGCAAGGCCTGTGTGACATCAGTGCCCTGGCTTAGGGGGAGATAGCCCGGAAATTTGCATCAGATCCGTATTTTTACGGTTCCTGTCCCCGTGCAAGGCCTGAGGATTACCTGAAAAGAATCACTGACTCCCAATGGCTTACTTGCACCGTTGTTCAGGCTTTGGAGGCGCGGGTAAGATGAGTCACCACAACAAAAGTTCTGGCTCGCAACGTTGCATAGGGAAACGTGTCAACCTGCAAGGAACGCTTACAGTCAATCCTGGATGTCTCTAGTGATCCTATCCAGGCAACTTTGCCTAATGGGCAATTTATTTACACGAATCAGTCGTGGCAGAAGCTTCTGGGTTATTCCAGCACTGATTTAGAGCAATGCCTGTTTTTTGATCTGGTTCATCCTGCTCATCGTGACTTGTGTCTGGAGATGTTTCAGGTGGGACAGCCCGATATAGTCACCTCCACCCTCCAGAGCGTCTTGCTCACCCGGGAGGGATGTGAGATTGAGGTCACTGGAACCGTCAGCTTTCAGGCACAGGATGATGGTTCTACAGGAATCTGGATCCTCTGGCACCTATCTGATCAAGCCGAGGTACAGGACGCCAATTCAGGCAGGACAACCTTAGATCCAAACGGACAACAACTCCTGCAGTTGGCTGAGGTAATTCGAGATGTCCTTTACATTCACGACATCGAATCCTATCAATTGCTGTATATCAGTCCAGCCTTTGAGCAAGTTTGGGGTCTCTCCCTGGACAAGATTTATCAGGATCCCTACCTCTGGTTAGCAAATATATATCCCAGCGATCGGCCTTCCGTGGCTCAGGCGGTCGAACGCCAACTCACAGGTATGGCCTCTAAGCTGGAGTACCGCATTATCCGACCGGACGGAGAGCTCCGCTGGATTGAGTCTCGTTCCTTCCCAGTTCGCGATGCCCAGGGCCGGATCTATCGCATTGCCGGGATTGCTCAAGATATCACGGCGCGTAAACAGACTGAACTGGCTCTGAAACGATTCAGCCGGGATCTGGAACGGAGAATACAGGAATGTTCGGTGGAATTAGGAGAAACTCGAGCCCGCCTGCAGGCAGAGATCACAGCACGTCAGCAGATTGAGGCCGAGCTGCAAACGCGAGAAGAATCATTACGCCACAGCAATACCTTACTTGAAGCACAGCAAGAGACGATCTCCCATACCTTAAAGCAGGAGCGAGAGTTGGGGGATCTCAGGTCCCGGTTCGTGACGGTTGTGTCCCATGAATTTCGCACCCCCCTGACAACGATTCAGTCAGCGGCTGAATTACTGGAATACTATGACTGGTCTACAGAGGAAAAGCAGGAGCGATTCCAGCAGATCAAGGGAGCTGTCAAGCATATGACGGAGTTGCTGGAGGATGCCCTGCTGATGGGCAGAATTGAAGCAGGCAAATTGCAATTGCAACGGCAATGTCTTGACCTGCATGCCCTCTGTAGGGAAGTGCTGGCAGAACTACAGGTTACAATCAGCCCACGCCATCGGCTGCACTTTCAGGTGCAGGGTCAACCTTATGCAGGGCAACTTGATGGTAAATTGATCCGGCAAATGTTGATCAATCTTTTGTCGAATGCCATTAAGTACTCTCCCAAGGGTGGACCGATCGGTCTGAGCCTCTTCTATTCCCCAGACCATACGGTTCTCATCCAGGTTCAGGATGAAGGGATCGGCATTCCCCTGGAAGATCGAGACAAGTTATTCCAGGTTTTCTATCGGGCCATGAACGTGGGTACGATTCAAGGTACTGGGATTGGGCTGGCGATCGTCAAGGGTTGCGTGGAGATGCACGGCGGGACTGTAGACCTGATCAGTGAAGTGGGCCAAGGAACCACGTTTACGATTACATTACCGCTGCCACCGCAGAACGAACCCATAATTGGCCAATGACTTAAATCCCTGGCCTGCTGGTCCATCCTGGAGATTGTTGTGTCCCAGGGAACAACTTCCTACAATGATTAAAAGTTACTGAACTTTTTTTATGTTGACCGAAGTGTTACCGTTCCAGTTTGGGTTGGATGCCACCGCGATCGCGGGAGCCAGTCTCTGGTCGCTGGCCCTATACCTGGGATTTTCTCCCCTCAGCCACTGGATTATGGAGCAGTTGAGTCGCTGGTTCAACTTTGCAGAACGGAGTCTATATACTTCAGTCGAGGAATTTGAGCGGACCCGTAAGGGCAGGGAAGCCCAGAATGCCTTCTATGCTTCTCTCTTCAGCATTGTGCCGTTTTTAATTGTGGGGGGGCTGTGCGATTTCCTGGTGGAACTGGGACTGGGCAGGAGTTGGGCCATCAGTATGGGAATTATGGCCTGTATGGGATGCGCCGTCTACGAATTGGGCCGCCGGGATGGCAGCGTCCGGTAGAGATGCGATTCATCGCGTCTTTATGGGGGGGATGAGAGGACTTCAGCGACGATCGCGGCCAGTTTTTTGGCCGCCCCGGGTTCTCCCCGAACTTTACGCAGGTTGTCCCGCATCTGCTGCAGCTTTTCGGGATGGTCCAGGTAGTCCATCACCAAGTCTGCTACTCCTTCCGGTCGTAGGTGGTCGAACAACTCTGGCACGATCGCCTCACCGGCCCAAATATTCGGCCAGGCCAGCAACCCCAGACGTTTCTCCATATACCGATTAATCAGGCGGGCAAAGAAGGAGCCGAAGCCACCGGGTAAGTTGGCCAGGAGTCCCGGTAGACCATCCCAAGTACGCATAGCATCCGCCTGGTTTTTGGGAATTAAAACTACCATGGGAATGCCCAGGGCTCCCAGTTCGGCTGTGTTTGCCCCCACGGTGGTGATACAGAGGCTGCATTGGGCCATCACCTCATAGGCTGGAAAGGTGGTCCAGAGATCTACTTGCATCCCGGAGGCCGTTTTCAGATATGGCCCTGATTCTGGCTGCTCCGGTAGCACCAGATCCGCTGCCACGCCTTCCACCAGAGAAAAGACAGGGTTCAAATCGGGATTGGCAAAGTTAGCCAGGGTGACCAGTTCCAGGGAGGGGGCCACCGGAATCACGAATCTGACCTCCGGGCGATGGCGATGGATATGATCGGCGATCGCCACCATCAAGGGAACGCCCTGAGCCAGTTTGGCGGCTTTGGAGCCGGGGAGAATGCCAATCAGAGGAGGCAAGGGGGAAGAGTCTGCAGAGGAGGGAGCATCCTGGGTTGACCAACTACCGGCCTCTGCCATTAGATCACCAACCACAGTAAATTTAGTGGTGTATTGGGGGTTTACCCGATCGAGGATGGCTGGCTTCATGACGGCAAAGCGATCGATCCACTGGGGCCAGCGGGCCTCCCATTCCGCATAGGTGACGGTGGGATACCCCAGTCGCTTGCCAATCACCACAGAAAAGAATTGATCGCCCCCCAGGAAAATGACCACACCCCGATCGCGCCAGTCCCAACGATCAGCGGTTTGCCCCCAGAGCAGAAAAGGGAAAAACCGATCGGCAGCCTGAACCCGATCAACCTCCGGGTAGGACCGGGCAATTTCAGCTTCTTTACCCGTCGCATTGGTGCAGGGGGAAAGGACAACGGAGAGCCGAACCTGGTCTGGATCGGCTCCCAATTTCTCCCGTAAAGCAGCCACAACTGGTTTAACCCAGGTTGTGAGTTCGCCGGGGCCGTTGGAGAGAATCAGAATATCAATGGCCTGCATTGCCTGAAAATCCTATACGATCGTGGGTTGAATCAGGGGGTCCATGTCAACATTAAAGAGCAGGATGCGGTCCTAATGCTGGCCCTGTGCCAGAGCGCATTTGCCAAATGCTTGAGTCCTGTTTGTATTGTCTGCTCTAACGATCGTGAAAGGATATGACGGATCTTATATCGGCTGCAAAAAATGGGGATGTGACCACTCTCAAAGATTTACTGAGTCAGGGAGTGGATGTGAATACAAGAGATGGGGAAAATTCCACCGCTCTGATTGCTGCATCTGAAGCGGGTCACCTGGAACTGGTTCAGGCTCTGATCCAAAGGGGGGCCGATGTAAATGCCGCAGACCAGGATGGCTGGACGGCTCTGATGGGGGCTTCCGGGTCAGGCCATCTTCAAGTTGTTCAAGTTCTGCTCCAGGCGGGTGCTCACCTGAATGCCCAAACTGGATTTGGTATGACGGCCCTGATGAGTGCAGCGGCTAAGGGGGATCGGGCAGTGGTGCAACAGTTGCTGGACCAGGGAGCCGATGCCAGTGTCAAGGACAATAACAATTGGACGGCACTGATCTGGGCGGCTGAGGAGAAACAAACAGAAATTGTAGCGTTGCTCAAACAGGCCCGTAGTTAGAAAGGATTAAGTGAGGGGCTTAATTTTTACTAAAATTTGCACTCCATGAGTGCTGACTCAATCAAAATTGAATTTTGATTACAAAGTTTATCGTTTTTTCTATCGAATTGTTTCAGCTCCTCCCTTGAGGACTCAATTGATAGAGACTTTCTGGTACAAACACAAGTGAATCCCTTGGTAGAAGAGAACAAGCAGTATAAGGAGTTCGTCACGCATGTTCACCCACGTTAAGCCCACCATCCGGCACATTACTCCCGAAAATCTGCAGGGGAGGGCGCTGGTCAGAGTGGTCTATGTGGTGCTGGAGCCGCAGTATCAAAGTGCTCTTTCGGCAGCCGTTAATTCAATTAATCAGAACAATCCCAACCTGGCGATCGAAATCAGCGGTTACTTGATTGAGGAACTCCGGAGCCCGGAGAATTTCGAGGATTTCAAACGGGATGTCGCTCAAGCTGACATCTTCATCGCCTCCTTGATCTTTATTGAAGACCTGGCCGATAAGGTGGTAGAGGCAGTTGAGGGCCATCGTGATCGGTTGAGCGCAGCCGTTGTTTTTCCATCCATGCCCCAGGTCATGCGTCTGAACAAGCTGGGTAGTTTCTCGATGGCTCAACTCGGCCAGTCCAAAGGGGCGATCGCCCAGTTCATGCGGAAGCGCAAGGAAAAAGCCGGTTCCTCCTTCCAGGATGGCATGTTGAAGCTGTTGCAGACCCTGCCCAAGGTGCTGAAATATTTGCCTCTGGATAAAGCTCAGGATGCGCGCAACTTTATGCTCAGCTTCCAGTACTGGTTGGGCGGCTCCCAGGAGAACCTGGAAAACTTCCTGCTGATGCTGGCCGATAAGTATGTGTTCAAGGGGAGTCAGCACGCTTCTCTGCAATATCGAGATCCAGTCACCTATCCCGATATGGGGATCTGGCATCCTCTGGCTCCAACCATGTTTGAGGATGTAAAAGAATACCTCAACTGGTACAACTCTCGTAAAGATATTTCAGACGATTTGAAGGATCCCCTGGCTCCCTGTATTGGATTGGTGCTGCAGCGGACTCACCTGGTGACGGGCGATGATGCCCACTACGTGGCCATGGTGCAGGAGCTGGAGTGTCTGGGGGCGCGGGTACTGCCTGTGTTTGCGGGCGGTCTGGACTTTTCCAAACCGGTTGATGCTTACTTCTTTGATCCCCTCTCCAAGAACCAGACCTCGATCGTGGATACGGTCGTTTCCCTGACTGGGTTCGCTCTGGTAGGAGGACCGGCCCGGCAGGACCATCCTAAGGCCATTGAATCCCTCAAGCGTCTGAACCGTCCTTACATGGTCGCCCTCCCCCTGGTGTTCCAGACCACGGAAGAATGGCAGGACAGTGACCTGGGCCTGCATCCGATTCAGGTGGCCCTGCAGATTGCCATCCCCGAACTGGATGGGGCGATCGAGCCCATTATTCTGTCTGGGCGGGATGGGACCACGGGGAAAGCGATCGCCCTTCAGGATCGGGTCGAGGCCGTTGCCCAGCGGGCCATGAAATGGGCTGCCCTGCGGCGCAAGCCCAAGATGAACAAAAAGCTAGCGATTACTGTCTTTAGCTTCCCGCCAGACAAAGGCAATGTGGGGACAGCCGCTTACCTGGATGTGTTTGGCTCCATCTTTAAGGTGATGGAATCTCTGAAGCACAACGGGTATAACGTGCAGGGCCTGCCAGACTCACCCGAAGCCCTGATGCTGGAGGTGTTGCATGATGCCCGTGCCCAGTACAGCAGCCCCGAACTCAACATTGCCTACCGCATGTCGGTGCCAGAATATGAGACCCTCACCCCCTATCATGAGCGGTTGGAACCGTCCTGGGGACCGGCTCCTGGCCATCTCAATACGGATGGGGAAAGCCTGCTGATCTACGGTAAACACTTTGGTAATGTCTTTATCGGTGTTCAACCCACCTTTGGCTACGAGGGGGATCCCATGCGGCTTCTGTTCTCCCGATCGGCCAGTCCCCACCACGGGTTTGCCGCTTACTACACTTACCTGGGGCGGATCTGGCAAGCTGATGCTGTGCTGCATTTTGGCACCCATGGTTCCCTGGAGTTCATGCCCGGTAAGCAAATGGGAATGTCTGGGGATTGTTACCCGGATAACCTGATCGGCATGATCCCAAACCTGTACTACTATGCGGCAAATAATCCATCGGAGGCGACGATCGCCAAGCGCCGTTCCTATGCCGAGACCATCTCTTACCTGACCCCTCCGGCGGAGAATGCGGGTCTGTACAAGGGGCTGAAGGAGCTGAGCGAGCTGATTGGCTCCTATCAAACCCTGAAAGATACGGGCCGGGGTAGTTCCATCGTCAACACCATTATGGACAAGTGCCGATTGGTGAACCTGGATAAGGACATTGCCCTGCCTGAGCAGGACGCGAAAGACATGTCTGCCGAAGAGCGGGATACGATCGTCGGCACCGTTTACCGCAAGCTGATGGAAATTGAGGCCCGCCTGCTGCCTTGTGGTCTGCATGTGATTGGTAAACCACCCACGGCAGAAGAGGCGATCGCCACCCTGGTTAACATTGCGGCCCTGGATCGGCCTGAGGATGAGATCTGTAGTCTGCCTCGGATTCTTGCTGAGAGCGTCGGACGGGATATTGACGATCTGTATCGAGCCAGCGATCGGGGGGGTTTGGCGGATGTGGAACTTCTGCAGGATATTACCCTGGCCACCCGATCAGCCGTGGCAGCTCTAGTGCAGGAGCAGGTGAATACGGAGGGGCGGATCGATCGGGTGGCGGTGCTGAATTTCTTCAGTATGGGCCGCAAGGAACCTTGGGTAGAAGCCCTGCATGCAGCGGGTTATACCAAAGTAGATGGGGAAAAATTGAAGCCCCTGTTCGAATATCTGGAGTTTTGTTTGAAACAGGTGGTGGCGGATAACGAGTTGGGAGCCCTCCTGAAGGCCCTGGAAGGGGAGTATATCCTGCCGGGACCGGGGGGGGATCCGATCCGTAATCCGGATGTGCTGCCCACGGGTAAGAATATCCATGCCCTGGATCCCCAGTCCATTCCGACGACCGCTGCGGTGCAATCAGCTCGCATTGTGGTCGATCGCTTGCTGGAGCGGCAACGACTGGAGAATAAAGGCCAGTGGCCGGAGTCCATCGCCTGTGTTCTCTGGGGCACGGACAATATCAAGACCTATGGGGAATCTTTGGCCCAGATTCTCTGGTTCGTTGGGGTCAAGCCCGTGGCGGATTCTCTGGGTCGGGTTAACAAGCTGGAGTTAATTCCCCTGGAAGAGTTGGGGCGGCCTCGAATTGACGTGGTTGTGAACTGTTCTGGGGTTTTCCGGGATCTGTTCATTAACCAGATGAGTCTGCTCGATCGGGCAATTAAGATGGCCGCCGAAGCCGAGGAACCCCTGGAGATGAACTTTGTTCGCAAACATGCGCTGAAACAGGCGCAAGACATGGGGATTAACCTGCGGCAGGCGGCGACTCGAGTCTTCTCGAATGCGTCTGGTTCCTATGCCTCTAACGTCAATCTGGCGGTGGAAAACAGCACCTGGGAAAACGAATCGGAACTCCAGGAAATGTATCTGGGCCGCAAGTCTTTTGCCTTCAGCTCTGATAACCCTGGCACGATGGAGCAGGATCGTCGCATTTTTGAATCGGCCTTGAAGACAGTGGAAGTGACGTTCCAAAACCTGGATTCTTCTGAAATCAGCCTGACGGATGTCAGCCACTACTTCGATTCAGATCCCACCAAGGTGGTCTCGAATTTGCGGGGGGATGGCACTTTGCCAACGGCCTACATTGCAGATACCACCACTGCCAATGCCCAGGTCCGTACCCTTTCGGAAACAGTTCGTCTGGATGCCCGCACAAAATTGCTCAACCCGAAATGGTACGAAGGGATGCTTAGCCATGGCTATGAAGGGGTGCGAGAGCTCTCCAAGCGTCTGGTGAATACCATGGGCTGGTCTGCAACTGCTGGAGCTGTAGACAACTGGATCTACGAGGATACCAATGCCACCTTTGTTCAGGATGAAGCCATGCGGCAGCGGTTGATGAACCTCAACCCCCACTCCTTCCGGAAAGTGGTCTCCACCCTCCTGGAGGTGAACGGTCGGGGTTACTGGCAAACCAGTGAGAGCAACCTGCAACTGTTGCGGGAACTCTATCAAGAGGTGGAAGACCGGATTGAAGGGGTTGAATAGAACCTATTGTCACCTGTAGAGCTGTTGCAGGCGTCTCTACAGGTGACGGCATTAATTCCCCTGAAACTGCTAGCTCCAGCCATTTTCAGGATATTCTAAGCATGCCCCCGATGGATGGGTTACGGGTTCGTGTTCGAGGACAGCCCCAAGGAAGCATGACTGGCAGAAGTTCTGTGCTTGTGTCAGCGAGTGGCAGAATTAAGTTTGTCGTTACTTACAGATCCTGCAAGATGAATGCCAGGGAGAAATCAGTTTAATCAATGATCGCAGGCATTTGCGATGCTGCAGGATTGACGCCCCTGCCTAGAAAAGATTAGCCTGGAGAAGGTTGACACAAAAGCCTCCTCCTAATACTTCTTATGCGTAGTCTGTTGCAACGGTTGCAGTGGGTCCGATTCAGATTCGCAAACCCCCTACTGACAGTGCTATTGGCGATCGGTGTCTTTTGTTATGTCACGATCGGGGTCCAAAGCCAGGAGTTGGCTGGGTTATCGATCTCCATCCCAACACCTCCAGCCAGGACTGAGTTGGCCCAGGTGGAAAAGCGGATTCAAGTCATTTACAGCAACACCAAGCGCCCTTTTCCTAAAGAACTGGAGCGTATATATCAGAAAACTCAGGTTTTTGAAAAGCTCTCTGGTCTGATCGACAACAAAATTAACCTGCCTCGCAATGTCCGGGTCATTTTGAAAGAATGTGGCGTCACGAATGCCTTTTACCGGCCCAGCCAGCACAGTATTACGATCTGCTATGACCTGACCGAGTATTTTATTGATCTGTTCAAAAAGAACGGCAAGACTGACTATAAGGCAGGCGAGATGGCGATGTATGCCACCGTCTTTACCTTTTTCCATGAAGTTGGCCATATGCTGACCAGCGAACTGGATTTACCCATTACGGGCAAGGAAGAAGATGCCGCCGACCAGTTTTCTACCCTGTTACTCTCTAAATCTGATGTCGGGGAACGATCGGCCCTGGCTGCAGCCAGTTGGTTTAACTATGCCACTGGCCCTACTACCCGAGCAGCTTTTATGGATGAGCACTCTCTGGATCAGCAGCGTCTATACTACATTGTCTGCCTGTTATATGGCGATGAACCCAAGAAATATACGACCCTGGTACAGGGACTGGGATTTCCCCGGAACCGCTTATCTAAGTGCGTAAAGGAATATGACCAGAAGACCAAAGCCTGGAGAAAATTGCTTTCTCCATACGCCAAAAAGGGTAGTTTAATCTAAAGAGAATCAATTTGAGAAAGGTAGCCCGCTGCAGCAGTTGATTCATTACCCGGCATCTCGTGTTCAGATGTGATTTTCGTTCAGATGTGATTTTATCGACAATCCCACTCATCGGATGACCGCTCCTCTCCTGAATAACCGGTATCGCATCATTCAGGCTCTGGCTTCCGGTGGATTTGGAGACACTTTTCTGGCTGAAGATACCCATCTGCCATCGGGTCGGCGCTGTGTAATTAAGCAACTGAAGCCGATCGTTCATCATGCGGGAACCTTCCAATTCATTCAGGAGCGGTTTCAGCGTGAGGCCGCTATTCTCGAAGATCTGGCCAACCAGAGCAGCCAACTCCCCAAACTGTATGCCTACTTTGCTGAGCAGGGGCAGTTCTATCTGATCCAGGAATGGATTGAAGGGGAAACCCTGCGCGATCGCGTCCAGCGGCAGGGAAGAATGGGTGAGCAGGAAATCACTGTCATCCTGGGGGAAGTGCTCAACCTGTTGCACTACATCCATCACAAGGGAATCATCCATCGGGATATCAAGCCCAGCAATTTGATCCTGCGGCAACAGGATGGCAAACCGGTGTTGATTGATTTTGGGGCTGCCAAGGAAATGCTGCACCTGACGGTTGATCCGGATGGTCAGTTTACGGCTTCCATTGCGATCGGCACCCCCGGTTTCATGCCCCCGGAGCAGGCCGCTGGCTGTCCGGTCTTTGCCAGTGATCTGTACAGCCTGAGTTGGACTGCCATCTATGCCCTGACGGGCTTCCTTCCCCATCAGTTGCAAAGAAATCCCCAAACAGGGCGGGTGGATTGGCATTCTGGACATTGTTTTGATGCTCGTCTGATTGCAGTTCTAGATCGAGCGATCCAGACCCAGTGGGTCGATCGCTACGCCTCTGCCGGAGATATGCTGACAGCCCTGCAATCTCCCCCGACTGTGGTAGACCGCCTGCCAGAACCCAGTCCGTCTGACCAAACCTTGACCCTGCCTGCTTCGCCTCGCCCTGGGCCGCATGCCTCCCCACCGGCGGTTTCGTCCAACCGGCAGGACTATCGCAACCGCCAGATTTTGCTGAACAAGGTCAGAAATTACTGGATTAAGGGGGTTTTGGAAACCTCGTTGCACGATCGGGTATTGCTGGAACTGGGATTGACCCAGTATGGGGATGCCCTTGAGCGTCCCTGGGGGATGATTTGGGAAGCGGGCCAGGAGCGCCGATCACTCCCTGCTGGGGTGAAGGTCATCCATCTGTTTGATGAGTTGGGAGCCGGTCGCACCCTGCTGATCCTGGGGGAACCGGGCTCCGGGAAGACTACCACCCTACTGGAGCTGGCTCGCGAACTCCTGCAACGGGCCGATCTCCAACCAGAACAACCCCTTCCGGTCGTATTTAACCTCTCAGGCTGGGCTGGCCCCAGACAACCGATCGCCGATTGGTTGGAACAGGAGTTGACGGTCAAATACCAGGTTTCCAGGGAGATTGCCCAAATCTGGGTTCAAACAGAGCAGTTGCTCCTGTTGCTGGATGGTCTGGATGAAGTAGAGGTCGATCGGCGACAGGACTGTGTTCTGGCCTTAAACCAGTTCAGCCGTCTCCATGGGCAAACCGAGATGGTCGTCTGTAGCCGTCTCCGGGATTATGAAGGGTTAAATCAGCGACTCCGGTTTCAAGGGGCTATCTGCTTACAGCCCCTGACGCCGCTCCAGATCCGTCAGTATCTGGCCAGCGCAGGCTCCGAGTTGGCTGCCGTGCGGGAGTCCCTGGAGGCAGATACCACCCTGCAAACCCTGGCCCAATCTCCCCTGATGCTGAGCATTATGACCCTGGCCTACCGAGGGCTTGCCCTGACAGCCTTACCCAACATGAGTCTGGAAGAGCGTCGTCGGCATCTATTTGACACCTATCTCGATCGCATGCTCCAAAAACGAACCGGCAACACCCTTTACGCCAAACAACAGGCCCAGCAGTGGTTAATCTGGCTGGCCCAGCAACTGTTACGACAGGCGGAGACGGTTTTCCTGATTGAACAGATGCAACCAGACTGGCTGCCGAACCGCGCCCAGCGATGGCTGTATGCCCTGGGGATTGGTCTTTTTGCTGGGATAATTTGTGGCCTGGGTGGGGGCGTGGTCGGAACCCTGATCAGTGGTATGGCTGTGGGTCAGGTTTATGGTTTGATCTTTGGCCTAACTGGTGGGGTTCTGGTGTCCCTGATTTTTGGCCTGATTAGCCATGAGATCCGTCCAGTCGAGACCTTGCGCTGGTCCTGGGCTAAGGCCAGACAGAATTTACTGATTGGACTGGCCGTTGGACTGTTTTGTGGTCCAGTCTTCGCCATGAGCCTGACTTCCATCTATGGCTTGGTCTTTGAATTGAGTGACCGGTTAATTTATAGCCTGGTCTATGGGCTCTTATCGGGCCTGGGCGTCGGCATCATTTTTGTATTGTTGCGAGGTCTGACCGGACCAGACATTGAAATGAAGACCATCCCCAATCAGGGAATCTGGCGATCGGCCCGTAATGCTGCCGTCTTTGCCCTGATTGGAGTGGTTGGTTTGACGATCGTAACCTTGATGGTCGATGTTCCCCTGTTTTTGGGTACGATCGCGGGTCTGTTATTTGGTTTATTTGGAGCTGGAGAAGCCTGTGTGCAGCATCTGATCCTGCGCCTGATCCTGTACCTGGATGGGTACATCCCCTGGAACTATGCCCGCTTCCTGGACTACGCCACGCAACGGATTCTGTTACAAAAGGTGGGAGGGGGATACATTTTTATCCATCGGCTGATGCTGGAACACGTTGCGAACCTGGAGCCAAAACCAACCCGTGCAACGGGCAGAACCCTGAGGGACTGACAGCGGGAAACTGGATGTAACTACTTGGTTTTGAAGAGATTCGTGAGTTTGGGTTTATGTTGACTGCAATATTCTGGAACACCAGCCTGGGTCGTAATAATCAGGTAACCCAAAATTGACTTCGTCTTTTGCTGACTGGTGCCCGAAAGCTTCGGAGCTGGAATGTCAAAGAAGTTTTCTGTCACCACGCCATTAACCAGGTCTTTCACCGTTTCGACTTCAGGATCCTCTAAAATACTGCAAATCCCTTTAGCCATTTTGATATTGTTGTCGTCTCCAACCTGGGTGACAATACTCTTAATGCCAGCATCTCGACTTCCCAGCTTGGCCAGACTGGCCAGAAAGGTTTCATCTGAAGCAAAGGCAACCATTGGGGTAGCCGCGATCGCCATCACCACTGCGGTCGCGCCCAGCAAAAAATTCTTCCCGCTCATGAACGTCCTCATTAACTATAAAGATTGTAAGGATAGACGAATTTCGTCCAGTTTAGTGCCTGCGAAGGGAGGCGCACAGAAATTTACGGAATTAACATCAAATCCTTAAGGGGATTCTTTCTGGGGCATGGCAGCCAGCGCAGTGCGGGCATTTCGCCGCAACATCCCTCGTTTGATGCGTCGCAACGCCGAAGCCGGAAACCGCCGATCGTACTCTGCCTGACTGATCTCGGCTAGCTCTTTCAGATCCGGGGCCACATTCCAGGGATAGGGCTGAAATTCGCTGACATCCGTGGGCTGGGCAAATCGTTGATTCCAGGGGCACACATCCTGGCAGATGTCACAACCAGCAACCCAACCGTCCAACGCTTGGGCAATTGCTGCAGGTATCTCCTCTGAGCGGTTTTCGATTGTGTGATAGGCAATGCACCGATTAGCATCCACAACGGCAGGACTGACGATCGCCCCAGTGGGACAGGCGGTGATACAGCGGGTGCAGGTGCCGCAATGGGCATGGTGGGGGCGATCGGGATCCAGGTCCAGGTTGGTCAGCACTTCTCCCAGAAACACCCAGGAGCCAAACTCCCGCGTGATCAGGTTGGCGTTTTTGGCGATCCAGCCAATCCCGGCCTGCTCTGCCCAGACCTTATCCTGAATCGGTCCCGTATCCGCGTAGTAACGGGCCTGAATCCCACTGTTCTGAGCCTGCAGCCAGGTTGCCAGCACCTTCAGTTTTTTGTGCAGAACCCGGTGATAGTCCCGTCCCCAGGCATAGCGGGAGATTTTAGCTGGGGCTGGACGATCGGGAGAGGCAGCCGGACGATCAGAGGCCGTGTAATAGTTCAGAGCCACGCAGACGATCGAGCGAACCTCTGGCATCACCTGGCGGATATCCTGACGTTTCGGATGCGCCATCCAGGCCATGTCTGCCTGATATCCCTCGGCCAGCCAGCCCGCCAGGGCTGCTCCGGGATGGGTGGCCTGATCGGCCCGATCGAGCCTGACAATTCCAACCTTATGGAATCCCAAACTTAAGGCGTATTGCTTGACCTGACTACTATCTGGCCATTGATCAGAATTCTCAATCCTTGCCATAGGGAATATTAATTACATAATATTGCTTTTTGTAAAGAAGTGTTGCAATATCAATCTTAGGAGTTTTGCACTTCAAGCCGACCTGTAAAAGAGGTCCAGTGGGAAACCGTTTCCATAGGAGCTTTCAAGGTGGCAGTCAAAATTCGTTAAGTTTCTCGATACCAGAGATCCCTAGACAAGCAGGCTGACCGCCTGCTTTTTTTGATAGTTGCTGTGGTCGGTCAACGTTATGTTCGGGGGACAACCCCCCACCCCGGCTTCAATTCTTACTTAGGAACGGGAATTAAATAACCTGGATTTCTTCAGCCCTCACCCCCAACCCCCAACCCCTGCCCCTCTCCCAAATTTGGGAGAGGGGGCAGGGGGGGGAGGGCAATCAGGAGTTTGACACTTTATTTAATTCTCGTTCCTTAACAGACTAATCGGGATCTGGGGCGGGTTAGGGCCTCAATCAGGATGGGTCAACCGCTGTCTTCCCTGGGCCAAAATTCGGAAGAAGCAAGCCCGCAGGTCAGCATTCACCGATGGACAATTGTTGATCACAGCTTCGGCCCAGTTCAGATACTCCTGCCGTCGCTCCAGGCTCCAATCCACCGGGGGTGAATGGGTGATATCTCTGACATTATTAATTTTATCGCCCAGTTTAATCATGGTTGCTCCTGGACTCAACTCCCGAGCATGTTCGATCTGTCGCTGCTTCCGTTCTAGTTTGGGAAGCTGCTTATCATCCGTGACTTCTTCTACCAAAGAACGAACTCTGGCACCAAAGATCTTTTCCAGTTCCTCTGGCGTGGTGCCCGTATCTTCGATCGTATCGTGCAGGATAGCTGCAGCCAGCACTTCCGGGTCATTCACGCCACCCACTTCAGCCAGGACCAAAGCAACCGCAATGGGATGGTTAATGTAAGGAGAGGCATTTTCATCCTTCCGCCGCTGATCTCGGTGTTTCCGAGCAGCAAAATCCATGGCCTGTAAGAGAAAAAGCTGACTCATCTAAAACTTCCCGCCAATCATCTGGCCTAGTTGATCAACCGTCAGATCGACCACCGGGATCGCCGCTGAGACCTTGCTACCACTGAAGACCATTACCCGATCGCTGTATTGCATGATCTCATCTAAATCTGACGACATGAAGAGAATAGTCGTGCCCGTTTCACAGCGGATCATCAGTTGTTGCCAGACCCACTGGGCCGACTCAATGTCCAATCCTCGGGTGGGGTGTTCCATCAAGAGTAGATTCAGGGGGGTAGGCAGGAGGGCCAGTTGGGTCCGCTGCTGGTTGCCACCAGATAGTTGATCCACCTTAGAGTGGGGTCTGCCACGAATACTGAAAGTGGCAATTGTCTGCTGGGCGGTCTGCAGAATCTTGCCCCAGTCTATCAGCATCCGCTGTTCCGGTGACCGCAGCGCCACATGCTCCTGGATCGAAAGCCCGCCGATTAACCCCTCCTTGAGCCGATCGGCAGGCAGATAACCAATCCCAGCTTCCAAATAGCTCCGATAGGGTTGGTGGGCCATGGCAATGCCGTCTACCCACAGAGTTCCGGTGCAAGCTGTCAAGAGTCCAGCACAAAGGCGCAGGAGCAACTGCTGGCCACTCCCTTCCAAACCCGCCAGTCCCAAAACTTCGCCCTGATGTACGGTCAAATGGTCGATCGTCAGCCGCAGGCGATCGCTGGATAATGTCACCTGCTTTAGCTCCAGCGCCACCTCTGGTCTGCAAGTTTTAGGCTTGAGGGGTAGGGCCAACTCCCGCCCAAACATCAAATCCACCAGTTGGTTGGTAAAGGTAGGGGCCGGTGGATGGGGAACTTCCAGATGGCCTGCCACCTGGCCCTGACGCAACACAGTCACCCGATCACACAGCACCTCTACATCTTCCAGTTTGTGAGAAACGATGATGACCGACTTGCCCTGCTGAGCCAACCGCCTCATGGCCTCAAACAAGGCAGTTTTCTGAGAGGCCGAGATCCCGGTCGTTGGCTCATCCAGAATCAGGGTATTGACTCCCAGGGAAAGCAACCGCAGAATCTCCAACTGCTGCCGTTCTCCCACCGTTAGGTCACTCACCCGGGCCTGGGGATCGAGACTGAAGTTAAATTGGACTCCCAGTTGCTGCAGTTCTCGACGCGCCTGTGATCGAGGGAGCAACAACCCTCCAGATTTTCCTACCATGAAATTGTCCAGCACAGACAGCGGCGGGAAATCAAGCGGATCTTGATGGAGCATGCCAATTCCTTTGTGGATAGCATCAGCGGGAGTTTTCAGCTCAACAGGCTGTCCATCCAGTAGAATCTGACCCCGATCGCAACTGATGAATCCACTCAGGATTTTAACCAGGGTACTTTTCCCGGCTCCATTTTCCCCCAATAAACCATGGATGCTGCCTGCTTCCACTGTCAGAGACACGTTTTCGTTGGCCTGAACTGAACCAAAACGCCTGGAAATTTGCAGCAGTTCAACTTTCATGAATTAGCGATAGTCGTCCCTTGTCATCTATAACTTGGATGGGGTCCAAACAAACTCCACTTTAAAGCAGAAACCTGTGCTGCTTAAGCATAGAAAAATACCAATGCCCCATGACCATCAAGCCAATTGCGCGATCGGGTCGGCAACGGTTCTGATCGGTAAATTGAAGGCGATTTGAGCAGCGGGTCGGGTTGAAGCTGATCGGGTCGTGGTGATTTCTGGCATAGGATTATCTGCCGGACAGTTTAAGGTGTCTCGGGTCGCTTTTTGGGTCCAGACCGAGTTGCCAGAGGCCAGCAGGCAAAGATATCGTCGGGTGAGGTCCGAGAGCTTCACGTTCGTGAATTCAGCCCCATCCACTTTAGCGCCTAAAAAGTGGGCCTGACTCAGGTCTGCCTCACTAAAATCAGCCTGGTTCAGGTTCGCCCAACTCAAATTGGCCTGGGCCATAGAGGCTCCGCTTAGATTTGCCCCATTCAGATGGGCTCCATTCAAACTGGTGCCGCGCAGAACTGCATCACTAAAATTTGCGGCTTCCAGGTGGGCTCCTTCCAGATTAGCGCCACTGAGTTTAGCGGTACTTAGGTTAACCCCATCCAACTGGCTCCCCTGCAGGTCTACCCCATTCAAAAAAGCCCCTTTCAGATTGACGTTGTGCAAAAAGGCTCCCTTCAGGCCTGCCCCGCTGAGTTTGGCAGCTTTGAGATTAGCCCAGTTGAGATTGGCCCCTTGTAAAGTCACTCCCCGCAAGTTAGCGCCACAGAGATTAGCACCACAGAGATTAGCGCGATGTAAATCAGAGTTACGGAGATTAGCATGACTCACGTTAGCCCCACTGAGCTTGGCTTTGGAGAAATTTGATTTAATCAAAAAAGCCCCACTCAAGTTTGCTTTAGTTAGATCTGCATCTGCGAGGTTGCCTTCACTGAGTTTGGTATAGCTGAGATCAGCCCAGTTCAAAAAGGCCCCACTAAAATTTGATTTTGTTAGAAAAGCCCGACTGAGACTGGCACCCATTAAGTTGGCACCCGAAAAATCTACTTCAATCAGCGTGACCCCATTCAGGTTTGCCCCCTGCAAGTCAATTCCGGAAAAATCTCTTTGGCCTGCCTCATAGAGCTTCAGTAACTCATTAACGTCCATTTTGATGATGTCTCCCATACCGCTACGGGTGAGCTTGTCGCTAAAGTGCCCCCCGACTTGGAACATTCAACCAAAGATTAATAAAAGGTATTAAAGGCGTCCAAATCTGCTGCAATAAAGGGTAAGGGGGTGAAGGGCTCAAGTATGTTTGAGATAAAGCTTGTAAAGGTTGCCCCACCCTGTTCTTTAATTTAAATAGAAAGAATTAAGGTTTTCTCTGCCTTCACCATAGAACAGGAATTACCCGTTCTGTCGGCAACTTAAAATTGATTCACTAAACGATGAGAAAGATTGCATTCTGACTCCTCTGGGGTGGTTTTATAGCCTATGCTTTTTGGCTACGATCGAACATAAAGAACCTGGTAGACGAGCTACCAGGTTCAGAAAATCGCCTGATATTAATACCGCTGCTTTTATACCGATTAGGCCTCGCATAGTATACAAATCTGCATAACTAGGCGATGACCAACTCAGCTTTTGGAAGTGGGGCAGCCGTTGCCCCCCAGGTGCGAAGTGCTATGGATCGCAGTTCGACAATGATCGATGGCAATGCCCCATCTAGATCGCTTCCAAATTCTTTTCACCCGTCCGAATCCGCACAATCTGATCAACAGGTGTGATAAAAATCTTGCCATCACCGATTTCCCCTGTCCGGGCTGCAGTGATGATCTTCTCCACAACCATGTCAACCTGATCGTCCTCGACCACAATTTCAACCTTAAGTTTCTGCAGAAACTCTACCGTGTACTCGGAGCCACGGTAACGTTCTGTTTGACCTTTCTGCCGACCAAAGCCCCGCACTTCGGAAACTGTCATACCAACGACACCAGCGTTTACCAAAGCAATTTTGACTTCATCGAGCTTAAATGGCCGAATAATGGCTTCAACCTTCTTCAATCTTCCCGCTCCTTTTATTTTTGCTAAGTATTAACTCGCATGTCACTTTGTATCACCGCCAGGAATCGGCTTTTTGTATCATATTGCACAATTTCTTCTTTGAATTAGGGAGGGTGGGACCTGATCGGTCTATTCTTTGGAAAAAGGAGAATCTCAGCAAGATTGCTAAAGCCCTAGCTATGACACTGGATCTTGATCCCCAATGGGTTTAGCCTGCTAGCCCATGGGCGGAGGATTAGCGACTAGGCAGGAAAGGGCGAACAATTAAAAAGCCTGCACCAAAAGCAGAGACAACGATCAGGAGAATCACGATCGCCAACCACCAGCCATTAAAGTCTGGCCCTTGTTCTCCCTTAGGACCGCGATTGTATTGCCCCTCTTCCTGGCCAGTAAAGAGCTCTTCTGACAGGAGAGTGGGGTCAGGACTATCAGGCTTTGAAGGCTGATTTTTAGACCCTGAGCGTGAATTGGCTGCAGGATGAGCCGATTCCGTTTCTGGATGATGCCGGGTATTTCCATGGCGAACCCCTGGACGACCTCCCCTGGACCCACTGGGTGGAGGCAATTCATCGGGGACTTCAGGAGGGGTATAGTCTGCTTCCGTTGTTGCACCCCGGTTGCTCGGCTGGAAAGAATCCGCAACCTGCCGTAGCCTCAAAGAAACCTGCACCACCCGCTCAATTTCTACACGGAGTTGCTGGTTCTGCCGGGTCAATTGCTGATTCTGATTGTGCAAAGAGTCCAACATGGTCCGGGCTGCCTGCAATTCTGCACTAACTTCCCGATAAAGAGAAATTGGCACAGATGCAGAATAACTGGGAGCTGGAGCTTGAGATCCTGAATTGGCACTATTCTTGGGTGCCGACTTGCCGCCTGCTTTATGATTTGACATGTGCTTTTGACATGTGTCGTTGCTGTTTTGGTTTACAAATGAGAGAATTTCAGATGCCCCATTTGAATACCTGCAATTAGAGCAACTTAGGGGCAATTCGTCAAGAAACTCACGGTGGTTTTTTTAACAAGTCTTGCACCTTGAGTCAGGGGCATTTTTGCATTTGCTTAGGGTCAGACCAATTGCATCTCTAACCTGTTATAAATCAATCCTCACTGTCCTCCCAGGAGTTCCTACCGATATGACCCTTACAGAATCTGCAACATCCAATAGCAACAATGATGTCAAGTACGGGGAGCGACTGATCGAAGAAGGTGCATTAATTACCTTCCCCAATCCCCGTCCAGGACGGCGTTATGATATACACATTACCCTGCCAGAATTTACCTGTAAGTGCCCTTTCTCTGGCTATCCAGACTTTGCCACTATTTCATTGACCTATGTACCCGATCAGAAGGTGGTAGAGCTAAAAACCCTGAAGCTATACATCAACAGCTATCGAGATCGCTACATTTCCCATGAAGAATCGGTCAACCAGATTTTAGATGACCTGGTAGCCGCCTGCGATCCCCTGGAGATCAAAGTCAAGGGTGATTTCTCCCCACGAGGAAATGTCCACACCGTGATTGAGGTCGAGCACCGACAGTAATTGTCGAGGGAAGGTTTTTAACCTTCCCCTGCCCAGGGTATTAACCGCGATTGCGCTCCAGCAGCAACATCATTAGCAAGCTGAGAACCGCCTGTTTTTCCTCATCCTCACTCATCTGATTGACCTGGATAATCGTAAAGATTCTGGATAGAAAAGCCGGAACCTTTTCCAGTCGCATCACCACAGTGCCATCGGTGCGCGCAACCAGGTACTTAGGGTTGAATACATATCCCGTAAACATCCCCAGAATAGGGATTTCGGCAAATAGAGCGTCTGCCACCTTGACCCAGGGGTTTTCCTCGCGAATGGTTATGGCGGGAGTCTCTGTATGGGCTGGGGAAATGTCGTAATGGGCAGTCCAGAGCGATCGCATCCCCCGGCGCTTCACAGACCCCAGCTCATTGCCATTTTGATCCTTGAAATGATAGCGGGCAGAAAAATCAATGATCCGATCGGCCTTGATAGAGTAGAGGGGGATTTGCCGCTGCTCATCCGCGAAAAGGGTAATATCCTCTTTGAGTTTGAATAACTTTTGCCTCACATAGAAAACTGGCTTGCCACTTGCATCCACGACAGAAATCTGGGGTGCAAAGGAAAACAGCTTAAACGTCAGTTTTAAGGGGTAGTCCATAGCTGCTCTCAAACTTCAAGACGTACTCCAAGACAATAGCACCTGCAGTTTACCCTGATGTAAAAGGTTACAGACCAAAGCCCTCATCTGCTGGCTTTTTAGAGAAACTTCAGCTTCTGGCAGGCATAGAGACACATTCGCAGTAACACCAATCCTTCCCGGAAATGGGCAATGTTGGATTGACCGTAACTGCGAGGTTGGTATCGCACTGGCACTTCCACAATGTGCAGATTCAGTTTGGCCGCACCAAACAGAAGGTCAAAGTCTCCAAAGGGATCAAAGTCTCCAAAGTAGGATCGGCCCTGAACAATGCGATCGTAATCTTCTCGCCAGAGCACCTTGGTACCGCACAGAGTATCTTTCAGCCGCTGGCCTAACAGGAAAGAAAAGGCAGAGGCAAAGAACTTATTCGCCATGGTATTCAGCCAGGGCATGGCCTCCAGAGAACGCGGATAGACTAATCGGGAGCCATTAATAAACTCTCCCCGCCCCGTTGCAATCACGTCCAGAAAGTACGCCATCTCCTCGGGAGAAACGGTCAAATCCGCATCCAGGATAAACAGGATATCTCCCGTAGCTTCAGCAAAGCCCAGCCGAACCGCATCGGCCTTCCCCTTTCCTTTTTGCTGCAAGGCTTTGATCGTGAAAGAACCGTCATAACTGGCGATCGCCCGTTGAATTTCGCTCCAGGTGTCATCCTGAGAATGCCCCTCGACAAAAATAACTTCGGTGTGGTGGCCCAAAGGCGGGAGGCGGGCGATCGCCCCCGCAATGTTGCCCGCCTCATTACGAGCCGGGATGATCACAGAGCAGGTATATGGACTGGCCTGGCCCGGAAGAGGCCCCCTGAAGGGTCGAGCTACCACGTAGTTGGTCAACCCCAGATGGTTGAGGCCAGGAAGCTGAACCAGGTATCGATTGCAAAATTCCGACAACAGAGGAATGGGCTTAGGCATGAGAAACCGACGCCCTGACTTGACCGGGGTATAGCCTGTAATGGCCAATAGGTTCAGGACATCGGCCATAGACAGCCAATTTTGGGGTGGTTGGGGCCGCCGTTGCCCGACTTTCTCTGCCACATGTAGAAGGGGTTCCCAGAGAAAATTATGGAATGTCAGAATCAACCGGGTCCGAGGGGTACAAAGGACCTGGAGTTGTTGTAACACCAGTTGAATGTTGCTCAGGTAACCCAATGATCCGGACAGGAGAATGAAGTCAAACTTGCGGGTACAGGCTGGAAGAGCTTCTGGAGTCAGGGTCTCAGCATCCAGGCAGTGGAACTGCAACTGAGGATATTTTTCACTGGCAATATCAATAACGGTCTGGGAAAAATCAATCCCCACCCCTACAGCAGGCTCAACAGAAGCCAGTAAGTCTCCTGTGCCACACCCTATTTCCAGAACGCGACTTCCAGGGGGGATGAGAAATTGGTGCAATCGCTTCAGATCACCGTAGTAATAACGGTTGCGATGGTTCCACCAGTCTAAATCCGGCGCGATCTGGTCAAAGTACTTATGAATCTGATCTTTGAATGACTCTCGTTGCATCAGGGGCTTTAACATGGTCCATAGAATGCAGACCATCATCTGCCACTAGAACCTGTGGCGTCCAATAGTCTCCAGTCTGATTTCAGTTCCTTAATCTCAACTTAGTCTACAGGGAAGGGGCTGGTCTTGCATCTATCCCTATTTCAATTTGAGGAACTTGTCCAGAGACGCCACCATCGCAGGAGGCCAGCGACGAACTTCCGCGACCCACCGGATATCCTTGTAGCGCTGGTCCAGGCCAACCACCGACACCCACTGACTTTCTGCCTCTCCCACCTGCCCCTGAGTCCACAGAACTGCCGTCAAAGCCGCTCGCATATCCGCAAATTTGGGATACTTGCGCACCAGGTTACGGATGAGGCGGAGGGACTCTTCCAATTGCCCATCCTGATACAGGGCCAGGGCATAGTTGGCCTGGGCAAAAGCAAAGTCAGGGGCCAGAGCAATGGCTTGCTGAAAGTCTGCGATCGCCTGCTGCCATTGGCCCAGACCAGCCTCCGCGTTCCCCCGGTTGTTAAATGCCGCCGCATCCTGAGGATCCAGTTGCAAGACCTGGTTGTAGTCGGCGATCGCCGCTTCCCAGCGCCCCAACCCTTCCAAAGCTGTGCCCCGGTTCAGATAGGGGTCGGGGGCATTGGGAGCCAGTTTAATCGCCTGGTCAAAGTCTGCGATCGCGGCCTCCAGCTTGTGTTGACTCACCCTGGAATTTCCCCGGTTACTCCAGGCTGCGGCATTCTCTGGGAACCGATCGATGACTTGAGTCCAGAGCTGTTCTGCGGTGGCGAAATCGGCGTGATTCGTGGCGATAAAAGCCTGCTCAAACAGGGTATCTACCTGCTGCATCAAGGCACTGGGTTCTGACACAGTCTCTGCCAGAACCGGGGATAGGGTACCCAGCCACAGACTTCCCATCAACAACACATTGCATAACAGTGACAGAATATGCCGGATCATGGCTTCGTCCAAATTTGTGAATACCGGATTCAAGGTGTCCCATCGGGTGGAACATAACCCAAATGCCGCCAGGCTGCTGGGGTGGCGATTCGCCCTCGAGGGGTGCGGTTCAGATAACCAATCTGCAACAGGTAGGGTTCGTACACTTCCTCGATCGTCTGTGCATCTTCCCCAGTTGCAGCCGCCATCGTTTCCAATCCTACCGGCCCCCCATTAAAATTCTCAATCATGACACTGAGGAGCCGCCGATCGGTCCAATCCAGGCCACAGGGATCGACATTGAACAGTTCCAGAGCTTCGGCAGCGATGGCCTCGGAAATCTGGCCAGATGCCTTGACCTCCACAAAGTCACGCACGCGCTTCAGCAGCCGGTTAGCGATCCGGGGCGTGCCTCGGGAACGGCGGGCAATTTCCAGGGCACCTTCATCAGTAATGGCTGTATTCAGGATGCGAGCCGTGCGCAAAATAATGGCGCTCAACTCATCCAGTTCGTAGAATCGCAGGCGCTGAATGGACCCAAAACGATCGCGCAGAGGCGAGGTAAGAGCCCCGACTCGGGTTGTTGCGCCGACCAGGGTAAAGGGGGGGAGTTTCAGGGACCGGGTGCGGGCACTGTGGCCTTTGCCCACTGTAATATCCACACGATAATCTTCCATGGCTGGATACAGGATTTCTTCTGTAACCCTGGGCAGACGGTGGATCTCATCGATAAACAGGATGTCCCCAGCCTGCAGGTTCATCAGGAGCCCGACGATATCCCGGGGGCGTTCCAGGGCTGGGGCTGTGGTGACCCGGCAATTGACCCCCATCTCCGTGGCCAAAATCAGTGACATGGTGGTTTTGCCCAGACCTGGAGGGCCGTACAATAACAGATGATCCAGGGATTCTTTACGGGCCTGAGCAGCCTGGATGGTAATTTTGAGGACTTCCTTCAGGTCTTTCTGGCCAATGTAGTCAGTCAGCCGCTGAGGCCTGATCTTTTCCTCCTGCTTGCTCAGCTCCTCTTCTCTGGCTCTGGGTTCCAGGAGAGTGGCCCGTTCTGCTGGGGCCTGGTGGGGAGCCTCCCGATCGGGGGCAGGGGATAGCTCCAGAGGGAGAGAATTTTCCTCAGGTTGGCGGCCTGGTGCAGGGGAGTGTTTTTTGGAAGAGACGATCGCCATATTTGAGTATTATCTTACTTAAGGACCTGAAGGCTATCTGATCGATAGCTGGCAAGTCTTGCTGCAAAACCATTACGAATCATTTATTTATTGTAGCTCCCAGCATAGTTCAGATGTTCTGAAAAGCAAAGGGAGATTTCTGCAAAACTTGCACTCCGTGCTTTTAAAGCAAGAAAATTTATCGGTAACGCTCACCCCTGTATCGTAAATCGTCAACTTTCTATGAAGTCCTATCTGGCTGCTGCAATTCAAATGAATAGTGTACCTGACCTGCAGAAGAATCTGGCGCAGGCAGAGGAGCTTATCGATCTGGCGGTTCGGCGAGGTGCTGAACTGGTGGCCCTGCCAGAGAACTTCTCCTTCCTGGGCGATGAAGAAGTCAAGTTGCAGCAAGCAAAGGCGATCGCCCATGAGAGTGGTAAGTTTCTCCGGACGATGGCCCAGCGATTTCAGATCACCATCCTGGGGGGAGGGTTTCCGGTTCCTGTGGAGCACAATAAAGTCTTCAATACGGCTTTATTGCTGGGGCCAAATGGAGAAGAACTGGCCCGCTACGAAAAAGTTCACCTGTTTGATGTCAACCTGCCCGATGGCAATACCTATCGGGAATCCAGCACCGTTCTGGCAGGGCTGCGAATGCCCCCAGTCTATCCTTCCAAAGAACTGGGTAATCTGGGGTTATCGGTCTGTTACGATGTCCGGTTTCCAGAGCTGTACCGCCATCTTTCCCAGATGGGAGCAGATGTGCTGTTTGTCCCAGCGGCTTTTACGGCCTATACCGGCAAAGATCACTGGCAGGTTCTATTACAGGCCCGGGCGATCGAGAACACCTGTTACGTCATCGCCCCGGCCCAAACAGGTAAACATAACAGCATGCGTCAATCCCACGGTCATGCCATGATTATTGACCCCTGGGGAGTCGTATTGGCTGATGCTGGAGATATGCCGGGGATTGCGATCGCGGCGATCGACTTCACCCGTCTGGATCAGGTTCGGCGTCAAATGCCCAGTCTGCAACATCGCGTGTTTATCTAAGCAGTAAGTCCTGGATGCCGCTGCCACCATTCCAGCAGAACCGCACGACATTGTAGGCAGGTCAGGTGTTGTAGTAAGTCCTGGATTCCGCCCTCAGTGATCAGGACGGTAGTCCCAATGGATTCAGGGGATAACCGCACATCTGGGTGGATTTCGGCGACAAAGCCAAACAGTTTCTGATTGGAAAAGGAGCTGTTGATCGGCCAGCCCTCTACATTAAGGGTCTGGAGATCCTCAATCATCTGGGGGGGCAGACCCAATTCCCGCTGCAGAATCCCCGGAATGGCCTCTGCTGCTGTTTGGCCTGTGGGCACGCGACCACCAGGAAAATCAAGGGTGCAGTGACCCACCCCAGGACGGTAGGCAGGCGGGGGGAGTAGCAGACGATCGGCCTGGATGGGTAGAATGATGACGGAATCCGCCCGCTCCACCCGCCAGTATTCCAGTTGTTCACCCGTCTCTGTCAGCAGGTGTTCTCCAATCAGGGTCATCCAGCGAGACCGTAATTCCAGAAACCGATCGTGGATTTGCCAATCTGGGGTCATCGTTTGCAGGGATAGGGAATGGGCAATGGAGAACAGCAGCAGAGGGTGATCAAGCCTGCCTGGGAAGCCCTACCATACTGCACCCTCTCTCTGATTGATGCATGGCTGCGGTACTTCTACCAAGGCAATGCTTTGGGCTTCTCCCTCCTCACCAGCATATCCCTTGCTCTGCCACCTAAACTGGCCCAATCCTTGAACAGAAATAATCCAATGAGCCATGAGCCATGACCCCATGGAACAGTTTCCCATCATTCTGATTCCAGCAGCCCTCAGAGAAGTTCAAGTAGATGTGACACTATTCCCCATTCCACCGGGACTGAGAGCCCCGCAGCCGCCCCGTCCCCCTAGGCCCCCCGGGCGCAGGCCACGCCGCTGGAACCAGATGCGGGTCATCCAAGCTAGTTTAACCATTCTCAGCCTGGGGTTTCTGGCCACGGCCCTGCTGATGATCCTGTATCCCCCCACCAGCCCAACCCTGCTAATCTTCGTACCCATTCCGGCTGTGGTGCTGGGCTTTAGCCTGATGTTGCTCCAACTCCAGTCCTTTCCCCGACGATTACATCGGTACAGGCGGCGGCAACGGCACTATCAGCAACAGCGGCAGCTTTACGATCGGGCTTTACTGGTCTTTGCGGAACAGAAACATCAGTACCAGCTCACGCTGGATAGCATCAAATCTGCCGCACCTCAGTATCCTCACAGGCAGGCCCTGTTGCTGCAGGTGCTGCGCCAAACCGTACTTCCCGACAGGACCAAGAGTGCCGCGCTGCGAGGACGCAGTGAGGGAGAATTTGGCGAATATCTGCGGCGCTACTTTCCAGACAAAATCTACACTGGGCTGGCGTTGACAATCCCTGGGTACTCCCACCCTTATACCCCTGATTTTGCCTATGTCGATCGCACGATTAGCCTTTGTCTGGATATTGAAATTGATGAGCCTTACCGCCATGGGGAAGCGGACCCCCTCCACTACCGGGGGTCTGAGAAAGACAGACAGCGTAATGCCTTTTTCCTGAATCGCGGCTGGATTGTGATTCGGTTTAGTGAAGAGCAGGCCATGCGGCAGGCCAACAGTTGTTGCAAAACTATTGCCGCAACGATCGCCCAAATCCTGACAGACCCTTCCTATCTACTTCCCTTTTCTGAAGTGCCGGACCTGCAACCAGTCAGGTGTTGGACCGCAGAGGAAGGGAAACAAATGGCTCGCCAGAATTATCGCGCCCAGTACGGATGCTAGCGGAGACAGTCAGATGGCTCCTGATTCAGTGGGGATCTTGGTACAGAAAAACTTCGTCAATTCGCATCTCGTAAGGAGCCCCTAACCCAGCCGGAGGACAGATGCGAATGCGAGCGCTGTCAGAGAATGCCTCCAAGCCTGCTGCGATAGCAGTAATGTTATTCAGGATCTGCCAATTTAATCCATGATCGGGGCAGGCAATGACCAGTGTTAGGGATTGAGCACTGGTCGTTACATACCACTCACAGCGGGTCAGCAAGCCCTGGATAACACCATCGCAGGTTTCATAAAATCGTTTGCCGATGGATTCTTCCAATTGACGACGTAACAGTCTGTCCTCTGTCGAGGAATGGGAGGGCTGATCATCGGCGGGTAGCGAGGAATGGCTCATCGCACCAAACTCCTGAGTTATGGACCTAAGTTTATTAAATACCGAACGCCCTATTTCGGAACACATCTTTATGGGTTCCTAACAATTAGTGCTGGGGGCAATGACTGGCAAAATTGCCAGAAGCCCAATCCCCCATGGTTACAGGTTCGTCGAATTGCCAGCCAGGAGACGGGTCCATTTTGTGGCTGGGGCTACAGCCAGTGACTGATGGGAAAGCGGCCATCCTCGGTTTCGATGTACTCCACACCTCGCATTTTGGCGATGACGGTTCCCCGATAAGATACGTGATAGCGCTGATGGGCTCCAAGCTGGACCTGAACTTCATGGGAGAAAATCTGCTTCAGAATCAGAATATCTGTTCCAGCCGGGTCTTCAATCACATCAACCCCATCCCCTGGAGCATAGATATAGATATCATCCCCCGGACCCCCATCCAGATGATCATCCCCGGGGCCTCCGATCAGAACATCGTCGCCGTCGCCGCCAAAGAGTCGATCGTGGCCCGGCCCTCCATCTAGGAGATCGTGGCCTGCTTCCCCGTACAGGGAGTCATCACCCTCATGGCCCAGCAACTGATCATTGCCCAGACCACCGTGAAGAATGTCATCTCCTTTTTTACCAACCAGGATATCGTTGCCTGCGTAACCAAGCATCACATCACCCTCATCCGTACCTTCCAGACGATCACCTTGAGGTGTTCCGTGAATTCCTGCCATGGGGTTGCTCCGACATCACGTCAATTGTTTGAAGGGCATTATTTCTAACACCTCTAGTCCATTATGGTTGCTCAGAGGGATGGCATGCAACGCCTTGACGAGAGCAAGTAGGGTGGGCACTGTCTGCTAGGGCGGCCAAATTAGGCTTTAGCATTCCTGCTGGTTGGTCTCAATTAAGCGCAGATGGCTTGGTACGGGCACAGCCACAGCATGGGGAACCTGAACTGGTCGGCGGTAGAGCGCACTATGGGGAAGAACTCGCAGCACTTCGGAGATGGTCGTGGCTCCAGCGGTCACTTTTTCGATCGCAGCCAGTCGGAAAGAAGGATAGCTGATCTCATTCAGATAGCGGTGTAACTGGGTAATCGTCCCTTCGTAGATCAACTGGCGCACCGTATCATCCACATCCAGCAGTTCAATAATGGCTTCCCGGCCCAGAAAACCAGAGTTAAAGCAGCGGGCACAGCCCCGACCTTTTCGCCAGTTCTCAGGCTTGGCCTGATCCCGATCCAGACCCAGCACCTTCAGATCGCTATCGGTAGGGTTGTAGGGTTCGCTGCAGTGAGGACACACCCGACGGGCCAGACGCTGAGCCACAATTCCTAACAACGCATCACTGAGCAATCCTGGATCGGGACCAATATCCTTCAGGCGAGGAATGGCACTGATGGCATCGTTGGTGTGCAGGGTCGTCAACACCAGGTGACCTGTGAGGGCCGCACGGACAGCTGTCTCTGCCGTTTCATGATCCCGCACTTCCCCCACCATAATAATGTCTGGGTCCTGACGCAGAATTGCCCGGAGGCCAGCGGCAAAAGTCATGCCTGCCTGTTCGTGAACCTGGGTTTGTGTGATGCGAGGGAGCACGTATTCTACCGGGTCCTCGACCGTCACCACATTGACAAACTCTGTTGCTACACTCTGGAGGCTGGTATAAAGCGTGCTGGTTTTGCCAGAACCAGTGGGACCGGTGAAGATAATCATGCCCTGGGGTTGTTGCAGCCAGCGCTGATAGATTTCCAGAGTTCTGGAGGTAAAGCCCAATTCTTCGATCGTGGAAAAGGGATTTTCCCTCGGCAGCAGGCGAATCACCGCTTTTTCGCCCCCCATACAGGGTAGGGTGCTAACCCGCATATCCAGCCCAATATCTGTTTCGCCGGAGGTATACTTGTCTCCCAGGCGAGCGTCCTGGGGCCGCCGACTTTCGGCAATATCCATTTCTGACATCACCTTCAGGGCCACGATCGCCCGCCGACTGATTTCCAGAGGCAGGGTGGTGATATCTCGCAGAATGCCATCAATTCGGTAGCGAACCCGCAGCCCTTCGGTGGTGGGTTCCATGTGAATATCACTGGCCCGGTTCCGCAGGGCTCCGGCGATGATGGTCTTGATCCGGCTGATCTGGTCTACGGCCTTCGAGAGATAGAGTTCTGTCACCTCTCCAATATCCTCCTGCTCCAACTCACCCGTGAGGGGATTGATCAGGGGAGCGGCGTTCATCCTGCCTTCCGTAAAGTTGGTCTTGTGGTACCAGGAGCGATAGCTTTTATCAGAGATGGGAACGACCTTGATATTCGTGAAGGTGCGATCGCTAAGGCTGCGAATGGTGTCCAGGGAAAGGGTCTGGGGACTGCCCAGGTAAAAGCAGTTGCGCCACAGGAGCAGGGGAATGACCGGGGGCAGGCTGGCTCGATCGGGAAACTCACGCCAGAAGCGATAGCTGACCTCTGCATCTAGCAATGCCAGATTGACGATTCCCCGATCGCTAACCAGCAGCTTCAGCGCTTCCTCGCAGGTAATTTCAGCATTTTTCAAGCGTTGCCACACCGATGCAGAGAGGCCATCGGCAGGGAGGGCACCTTTGCGAGGTGGAATCAGTTGCTGCAGAGCAGATTGAATCGGATTGGAGTCTTGCATGGGGGTGATGACCTGGCGATAGCGGCAGAGGAACAGCCAGACGCTTTCAGCGTATCCGAAGCGAACCGGGGCTGTCCTCCCATTTTGGCTGTTTTCCCCTTAGTATGCCCCGATCACGTTATCAGAAGTTTATCGACCCGAAGTTACATTTTTGACTTCTAACTGCATAGAGAGTCGGAGGAGGTGAGGCGGGAACGCCTGATCTCCTCTAGTGCTGTCTTAACCTTCATCACAGCTTGACCAGAACTTTGTTGAATCTTTAAAGAGCGATTGATCGGGTGTATCCCGCGCCTTTAAGCTGCATCCTGCAATTCGCCAGTCTTAACCGTGATCTGTTGGACCCGATCGCTCCGTTGTACGGTTACCTGCAAGGTCTGACCGACCCGAGTGGATTCCACCAGGGTCTGTAGCTGATCAGCTTTGAGGATGCTCTTACCGTCCACCTGAGTGATCACATCCCCTCGACGCAGCCCAGCACTGGCCGCAGGAGTATTGGGCAGTACTTTCACCACCAGAACCCCCTCAATTTCAGGCACCAGGAAGGCCGAATTTGGATCGATGTTATTTTCATGGGCCAGTTCTGGAGTCAGGGTCACCATCTGCACCCCCAGGTAAGGATGGGCCACCCGTTCACCCCGAACTAGCCGATCCTGAATGGCTTTAGCCTGATTAATGGGAATGGCAAATCCAATTCCCATGGCATCTGCCCGAATTGCAGTATTAATCCCAATCACTTCTCCCTGGGCATTCAACAGTGGTCCCCCAGAGTTACCAGGATTGATGGCTGCATCAGTTTGGATGAAGTCCAGCCGTTTGTCGGGAATACCCACCTGGGCACTAGACCGGTGCAGCGTGCTAATAATACCCAGCGTAACGGTGTTGTCCAGCCCAACTGGATTGCCGACTGCGATCGCCCAATCTCCGACCTGGACCTGATCGGAATCTCCCAGGGTCGCAACCGGTAGATCGTGACTGACCCCTTCCAACTTCACCACTGCCAGATCGGTGACTTCGTCTGCGCCCCGCACTTTTCCCTTGAAGATGCGGCCATCCTTCAAGGTTACGGTCACTTTATCGGCACCATTGACTACATGGGCGTTGGTTAACACAATGCCACTGCGATCGATGATGAAACCCGAACCTTGGCCCCGGAGCCGCTCTTCTCTGGGCATGCGAGAGAAACGATCGTCTCCGAAGAATTGCCGGAAGAAAGGATCCTCAAACAGGGGATCAACGTTACGCCGGGTAATCGTTCGCTCTGTATCAATTCGGACGACCGCTGCTCCTACCTGGTTCACCGCAGCCGTAACAAAACTGGTTGGCCCCATACTAGGAGTCAGCGGGCGGGCGATCGGAATACCCTCCGGGGCCACTGCAACTGACTCCGAACTTTTATCCAGAGGGGCTTCAACACCTGCCTGGACGGGGAAAGCCAGGAGGAAGGAGGCTGTCAGTACCACCCCCAACAGCAAAGAGAACAGATGCGTGGCCATCCGACGCAAGAGGGAGAGGAAGTCTAACCGTTGCATAGCTCTAATCCCAACAGCAAGTATTCGAAGAGACAGATATTATCGCTATGATGCCACTCCTTTCAGAAGATTGGGGTCAGAAAATTGGGACGGTAGACCCTACTTGACAACCGCCGCCTTAATCACAAATTCAGTGAGGATGAGGTACAATTCTGGTACCGTTTTGGGCTCTCTTTTGAATTCATGACCATCTCCAAGCCGGTCAGTGATTTGACTTCAGATGCATCCAATCTCGAAAAGATTGCCGCCGCTTCAGACCACTCCCACCCTCATGACCCTCACAATCATGAGGATCACGAGCCTGCATCTGCGTCCTCTCATCACACCCATGTTCACAACGAAGATTCTCAACGCCGGATCGTCAATCGCCTCTCTCGGGTTGAAGGGCATATCCGGGGAATTAAGGCTATGGTGCAGCGGAGCGAAAACTGCCCTGATGTCCTGATCCAGATTGCTGCTGTTCGGGGAGCGCTGGATCGCATTGCCCGGATGATCCTGGACGAACACCTGACGCAATGTATTGTACGGGCAGCTGCCGAGGGCAATATCGAGGAGGAACTGGAGGAACTGAAAACTGCCCTCGATCGGTTCTTGCCTAGGGACAAACCCCCCGGCAAAAAATTGGACCAACCCAAGTAGGATTGGCTCCTTTTCTCTCACTGGGGCCTAGTTAACCCCTTGCTGGAATTACACCCCAGCAAACAATGCGGCCAGGGATTTCTGGGGAGCCTCAGCCGTGGCGACAATCTCCACGATGCGATTCCGGGCTGTCGGCTGTACCAGGGCTTCTACACAGACCTGAGCAACCTTGGTGCGGGAAATGCTCCCTTCCGATAGAGAATCTGCTGCACCCATCAGGATGGGCCAATCATTATCCTCATTCTTGAGACCACCAGGACGGACGATCGTAAAGGTCAGATCACTTTTCTTTAGATACTCTTCGGCCTGCTTCTTCCAGATCAGAATCAGCCAGAACAGGTTGAGGGGATGGAAAATCTGCGAGACGCACAGCGACGTGACCAGGACAAACTGTTTGATCCCTCTGGCCTTAGACACATCAATTAAGTTTTTGGTCCCTTCAAAGTCCACTTTGTAAGGTCCGGTGGGATCAAGGCTGGGTCTGGCTCCAATCGCGCAAAGAACCACATTACAATCCCCCAGAGCTGCATTCAGGCTCTCTAAATGCAGAACGTCTCCCTGGACTAACTCTGCTTCCGCTGGGAGCAGTAGTCTAGCCTGCTCTAAATTCCTGACCAGGGCTCGTACCGGGATCTGGCGTTGTACCAGCTCTGCCACAATTCGCCGTCCTGTTTCACCGGTTGCCCCCGCTACAAATGCTTTCATAATGACTTCTTGACGATAGGAAAGGTATCTTTACCTGTTGTAGATCATGTCTACCGCCCCCACACCAATAACGGGAAGATTTTTCTGTCTCTCCGCGAGATCCCCCATCTTTCGTGAGAAAACTTACGCAACTTCGGTGATCTTAGGCATATTGGGCAGAGGGAGTAACCGTTATTCTAAGTAGTCAGGTGGGAAATCAGAATCAGTAACCAACGGGGACAGGAAGTATGCAATCCAGTGTACAATCGCAGATCGAGTCTCATCAGATATCAGAAGCGCTCTTGAATGTTATGACAGGAGATGCGGATAATGACACTCTGATCCTTGCAGAAGCTGCCAGAGTGAGCGAGCCTGTTCGGTTTCAGAGCCAGTTTATTGATTCCATGGAGATGTCTGCGGATGCGGGTACAGTAGCCCAGTATCTGGATGAACATCAGAATTGGTTCCGCCGCTGTGCCCATCCAATGAAGGCTGAGCCGCTCGGGTGCTATGGATATGCACTGGTGATCGGGCGCTATGGTTCTTTTGGCTATGAAGTTGAGCCCAAAATTGGCCTGAATCTGCTGCCGCAGGAGCAAGGCGTCTACCGGATTGAGACGATTCCTATTCCTGGTTATACAGCTCCGGGCTACGACGTGGACTTCAAAGCCACTATGGAACTGGTGGAGGTCGCTTCAGCCGATGCCCAGGCAGGGACCCCGACAGTGACCCGCGTTGAATGGCAACTGGATCTCATGGTGACGATTCAATTTCCTCGATTTATCTACGCCCTGCCTCTGTCAGTCATCCAGAGTACGGGAGACCATCTCTTGCGTCAGGTAGTGCGCCAGGTTTCTCGCCGTCTGACCTACAAGGTGCTTCAGGATTTTCACAATAGTCATGGACTCCCCATGCCCAAAGGCCAGAAGCGGAAGTGGTTTACAGCATAAGCCTTTAAGCCCATCTGCCAGAATTGATCCCCAACCCATATAGACGCGGCAGCACCCATCTGGCGGGTTAGCGCGTCTATATGGGTTTATCCAGGAAGGTGAGGGCGGATACGATCGCAAAAAAACAAGGTCCCCCCAACGACGCAAAGGGGAATAGTGAACAGGTTCAGCAAGGGCAAACTGACCAGCCCCAGACAGACCAGACCAAACCCGGCGCTGGCTGGTAGGGCCTGTCGAATTAACCCCAATTTGGTCCGGAAGCTCAAACGGCGACGTTCCAGGGAGGCATCGAAAAAATCCAGGCAGACGATCGTGACCGACAGCCCCAGACTACCCAACGTCACTGCAAGGGGGCCAAGGATGGGCAGGAACCCAAGCGTTAGCAGCAATCCCCCAACTCCCAGGATGAGCAGGATTTTTTTGAGTTCAAACAGCAGGGCTCGTCCAAGGTCATAGGCGATCGAACCCAGGCCCTGGGCTTCCGCTGGAGGTAACTGGCCAGTACGATGGTGTTCAATCTTTTCGGCCAGTTTGCCGTACCAGGGTGCACCCAGAATCACCCCAAACTGGGTCAGGAGAAATCCAATTGCCAGGAACAGCCCTCCTGCCAGTAAAATCCGCAAGATCAGCCCTAGCCAGGTAGCCCAAGTGGGCAGCTTCAAGATCAGGGCATCGACTCCCTGTAGTGTCGGAATCAGGAGACCCGTGTAGAGTAGGATCCCTGCGACGATATTCACCAGAATGGGAATCACAATATAGCCCCAGAATTGGGGTGAACGGCTGATCAGGGCGATCGCCTGAAAGGGATAGACGGATCCCCAGAACAGCCCGGAAGGAAGTGGGTTAGACGCTGTCATGGGCGGTCACCTGCCGGACTACAGTAATCTCGGAACGGAGGATTTCTGGCATGGCCAGTAAATCAGCTTGAGACATGGGCTGCTGTTCGCCCGACTGCAACCATTTCACCTGTACAGTTTTGGCTTCCGCTTCTGCATCTCCCAGCACCAGACAGGCAACGGCTCCACTCCGATCGGCCCGTTTGAATTGCTTCCCAAACGGACTGCCACTCAGATCTAGATCTACCGAGAACCCGGCATGACGAAGTTTTTGGGCCAGAACCAGAGACTGGGCTTCTGCCTTCTCCCCCCGGCAGACCAGGTAAAAATCCGGTTGGGAGGTCGGCACAGGCTGGGCCTGCTGCAACAGCAAGATGAGCCGCTCCAGACCGATCGCCCAGCCCACCGCTGGCGTCTCTGGGCCACCCAGTTCTGATACCAGGCCATCGTAACGGCCTCCGCCGCAAACCGTCGCCTGCGCCCCCAGATGATCCGACTGAATCTCAAAGGCTGTGTGGGTGTAGTAATCCAACCCCCGAACCAGACAGGGATCCAGCTGATAGGCAATATCCAGATCAGTCAGGAGCTGTTGCACCTGCTCAAAGTGACGCTGCGACTCCGGTGACAGATGATCCAGGATACTGGGAGCGTTTTGAGCAATCTGCTGGGTGCGTGCATCTTTGCTGTCCAGAATTCGGAGCGGGTTGCGGGTGAGGCGGTTCTGGGAATCTGGGTCCAGATCAGCCTGAAAAGGGGTCAGATAGGCAACCAGAGCATCTCGATAGCGTTGCCGATCGACCCGATCGCCCACAGAGTTGAGCCGCATTTGCAGATCCCGCAGACCCAGGGATTGCAGGAGATCGGTTGCGATCGCAATCACCTCCGCATCGGCACGGGGGTTGGGACTGCCCAACAACTCCAGGCCCACCTGATGAAACTGGCGTTGCCGACCAGCCTGGGGTTTTTCGTAACGGAACATGGGTCCCTTGTACCAGAGTCGCTGCACCCCACCCTGGGCAAACAGACTGTTTTCAATGAAAGCCCGCACCACGCCTGCAGTTCCTTCCGGACGTAAGGTGAGGGAGCGAGGGGGTGTATCCCGATCGTGGAAGGTATACATTTCCTTGCCAACCACATCCGTTGCCTCACCAATCCCCCGTTCAAATAGGGAAGTGAGTTCAAAAACCGGGGTTCGAATCTCCCGGTAGGCTGCTTTGGTCAAAATATCGCGGGCGGTAGTCTCTACCCGCTGCCAATAGGAAACCTGGTCAGGGAGGATATCACGGGTGCCCCGTACTGCTTGAATTGTTGTCATGGGTCATCTGTCATGGGTCATCTGTCATGGGTCAAATCCCTTCTGGGGAGGGGTGGACCGCAGGACCGAGGTAGGTTAAAGGCATTGACTAACTGCAATCCTGCCAGTCCCCATAGCGATCGCTATAGTAAGCCAAAATCTGTTCCACTCGGGCTCGACTGGCCGCTTCGATCGAGTCATGAAACTCAATCCAGAGGCCGCCGATCTGGCTCTGGCGGTAATTGAACTGCTGAGCCGTTTGGGGGAGTAAGCCTGCTTCCACACCATTGACCTGGCGCAAATGGGCTTCAGCTTCACGGTAAACCGCCAGGGGCAGGCTGGGACAGCAGAGGGTCAATCGCTGTTGATCAGTAATCTGTATCATGACGATGGTTCCCGTTAAGCACCAGATTCTTCCCCACGTTGGGGCAGGGTACAGCAGTTTACTTCATTCAGGCAAACCTTGCCCCACTGCAATGCCCAGCGTACTAGAGCGACTCGATTATCAGTAGCTGTTTTGGTCAGAATATTACTGATATGGTTATCAACAGTGCGTTTACTAATTGCTAATTTTTCAGCAATTTTTTCATTGGTGAGACCTGCTGCAACCAGCTCAATCACTTCTAGTTCTCGATCGGAGAGAGTACCTCCCTGATTCTGAGACTCGATACTAGACATAGCCTTTCCCCTATACCAATCCCTGTATATATACTCAATATCTTTTAATTCTATCGGTATTTAAGGAATCCGACCGGGTTGTTATAGAGAGAAATACTCAGCATGCAAAGTTTAAAGTTAGGGGCTCAAAGTTTAAAAATAGTGATGGTGGATTGCAGTAAAGGCTGAGCCAATCCAGATTTCAGCAATGTTTCATTGAGAAATGCATACGATGATGGGTCGGACACTATGGCAAAAGGTTTTGCAGGGCCTCTGGATTAGTTGTCTAATCTGCTTGCTGGCGGCCCCGATGGCCTGGGCCCAGGTCAGTTCGAATGATGGTGTAGTTCCTCCAGAGTCGCCCCCTTCCAGTCTCAGGAGCTTTGACTCGAACGGCATTGCCCCAGAAAAGATCAGCCAGTTTGTCCGCGCCTATTTGCAGGTGCTGGAGCTGATTGAACGGCGAGAAGGAGACCTGCAGGCTTCCGAAACTGATCTGGAATCGCTCAGAATTCAGCAGGATATTGAAGCTGAAGCCTATGGGATCATTGAGCAGGCTGGACTGACCCGCCAGGAATATCTGCAACTTTTGAGTCTGGCGAATACAGATCCGGAGTTTGGGGAACGAATTGCCACCCAACTTCAGGAGGGCACTGATTAATTCCCCTGGAAGTCAGAAGAAAGCCTGAATTCTGACTTCGGGTTATCTCGATCGCTGGATACCGTAACTCTGCTCCACAAGCAGTGCAACTGTTCCATCACAACTGGGGAAGGTCTTTCCGGCCATGATTTGCTTCGCGCTCCAAATTTCCCGAATTTCGGCTTCGCGCTCTGGAAATGCATCCTCCATGCCCTCATCCTCCAGTCGTTGGCGCTCATTTTCCAGGAAGCGGGCCAGACTGTCCTCACGGAACAATGCGGTTTCCCATGGCTCTGGCTCCCCGTCTGCGCACAACCAGCCCGCAGTCCAATCATCGTCCAGGAGCGGGAACCAGACCAGTTTACGGAGCAGCGTTCCATCACAGGCATGTTCATAAACAAACCCATCGACTGACGTATCCCCATAGACGAAGAGTATTTCACCCAGCCGTCGGGATTTTTCCTGGGTGAGATTTTTTTGCCCCTCCAACACCTCATCGTCAGGTGGTGGGGCATCTTTGCGAAAGTCGCACATCAGCCAAGGTGAATCCGCAATCGGCTCTACCGTGCTGAATCTCGATCGTGCTTCCTCCATGGAACTGAGACGAACGAAATAGGCTGAATAGGACTTCATGGGTCATCTTCTCCCCAGAGCTTGCACGGGGCAGTGGAACAATAACAGATCAATCCTGCACCCAATCCAGTTTGACATCTACCTGGCCCCCATGCGATAGAGAAGCTATGACCCACCAATTGATCATCTTCACCCGCTATCCTGAAGCCGGTAAAGCTAAGACCCGACTGATTCCAGCGATCGGTCCTCAAGGCGCAGCAGACCTGCATCGTCAGTTGACTGAACAGACCCTGGCTACGGCTAGAACCTTTCAGCAGCAACATCCTCTGACAATAACCGTCGCCTATACTGGGGGAGATGAACCTCTCATGCGAACCTGGCTCGGCCCTGATCTGAACTATCAGCAGCAGAGCCAGGGCAATCTGGGCGATCGGATGGCTGATGCCTTTCGCGTGGCTTTCGCAACAGGAGCTGGCAAAGTCGTCATTATGGGCACGGATTGTCCAGCCGTGACGGTGCAGCACTTAACCAAAGCATTTCAATTCCTGGCGGAACAGGATCTGGTTCTGGGACCCGCGATCGATGGGGGATACTACCTGATTGGCCTCCGGACTCCCATGCCAGAACTATTTCAGGGCATCTCCTGGAGCACGGAACAGGTTTTGGCCCAAACCCTAACGATCGGGGCCTCCCTGCACCTGACCATGACCCTGTTACCTCCCCTACAGGATATTGATCAACCAACAGACCTGGCTCTCTGGGAGAAGAATTGTCCTATGATCAAGAAGGACTGGGGGGTGATGAATGATCCCAACGATGGAGACGGGTGAGGTTTAGGATGGATACAAAAGCCTTTAAGCGATCGCTGCATGAATCGGAACTCTATCACCGCAAGGGCTTTGGCCACGATGAAGACGTTGCTGGTCAGCTCAAATCGGAATACCAGAGTGGTCTGGTGCAGAAGATTCGGGAAAACAATTACACCCTGCAACAGGGCGATGTGACCATCCGATTGGCAGAAGCGTTTGGATTCTGTTGGGGGGTGGAACGGGCCGTGGCGATGGCCTACGAAACCCGCCAGCACTTCCCACAGGAGCGCATCTGGATTACGAACGAAATTATCCACAATCCTTCTGTCAATCAGCGATTGCGGGACATGAAGGTGGAGTTTATTGACCTCGTGGATGGCCAGAAAGATTTTTCGGGGGTGACCCCTGGCGATGTCGTCATCCTGCCCGCCTTTGGGGCCAGCGTGCAGGAGATGCAACTGCTCAATGAACTGAAATGTACGATCGTAGATACCACCTGTCCCTGGGTCTCCAAGGTCTGGAACACGGTGGAAAAGCACAAGAAAGGGGACTATACCTCCATCATCCACGGCAAGTACAATCACGAAGAAACCATTGCCACCAGTTCCTTTGCTAATAAGTACCTGATCGTCCTCAACATGGCTCAGGCGGAGTATGTCTGTAACTACATTCTGCAGGGTGGCGATCGGGAGGAATTCATGGCGAAGTTCCACAAAGCCTGTTCTGCTGGTTTTGATCCGGATCTGCATCTGGATCAGGTGGGCATCGCCAATCAAACCACCATGCTCAAAAGCGAGACAGAGCAGATTGGCAAACTCTTCGAGCACACCATGCTGAAAAAGTATGGTCCCCAGAACCTGAATCGCCACTTCCTCAGTTTCAACACTATCTGTGATGCCACCCAGGAGCGGCAGGACGCCATGTTCCAACTGGTGGAAGAAAAGCTGGATTTAATGGTGGTGATTGGGGGATTTAACTCTTCCAACACCACCCATTTGCAAGAAATTGCTGTGGACTATCACATTCCCTCCTATCACATTGACAGTGCCGATCGGATTGGCCCTGGCAATCGCATCCAGCACAAACCGCTGGAACGGGATCTGGAAGTGGTAGACCAATGGTTACCAGATGGAAAAGTCGTAATCGGAATTACGTCAGGTGCTTCAACCCCGGATAAGGTGGTGGAAGAGGTGGTTGAGAAAATCTTTGTCCTGAAGGCGATTCCCAGCCTGCCTCTCTAGGCAGTCATTGGCGACAGTTGTAGCCATAGTTGCCCTGGCTCTAAATCCTTTTCTCAGCGGGAAAGGGACTTCAATCAGGCCCTCTTTCTCCCCTGAGGCTACTGCGGATACAGATCTCTGAAAAGGTTGGCTCAAGTCAGCAGACTCGCGTGAAATCCCCTCTCGGGAGGGGTGGCCCGCAGGGCCGGGGTGGGTCTAGGAAGGGGAGCAGGAGCGTTGAACCCACCCCTCCCCCTCCCAGGAGGGGATTATGGGTACACAGTAGCCCCTGAGGAGAAGGGATGAGGGTGAGGGGGATGTTTCAGCCAAATGACCCACTAGATTTCAACTGTGAAGATGGAGCCCTGGGGAGCATTGGGCTCTACATAAATTCGGCCCCCATGGGCTTCGGCGACCAATTTGCAGAAGGTCAGCCCCAAACCAATTTGAGTCGTCCCTTTGGCGATATCCCCAGTCTCAAACTTATTAAAGATTTGCTGGCGCAATTCTTCTCGCACTCCCTTGCCCTGATCCTTGACCTGAATCAGGGCCTGACCGACAGGGGTATTAGGGTTATCCCCTGCAGAGGGGTATTCGATCTGCAGGATAACCATTCCGCCGGAGGGTGAAAACTTAACAGCATTCGAAAGAAGATTTTCGATCAGACGATGCAAGAGATTGGCATCTCCAGAGATCCAATGTCCCGGTTCTGGCAGCGAGACTTCCAGGCTGACGCGCCGCGCACCCGTGATCTCGGCAAACTCTGCAACCACCAGGCTGGCCAACGCATGCAGATCGATCTCGGTGCGATTCAGCAGCAATGCGCCCGACTCCATTTTGGCCAGGATCAACAGATCGTTCACCATGGAATTCAATTTCTGGCCTGCAGCATGCAAACGCTGGAGCCGGTCCAGGTCTTTATCCTGCAAGACCTGACGTTCAATTAAAAATTCACTGGCGATAATGACACAGGCGATCGAATTCCGCAGATCATGGACCACCATGTTGGCCATATCCTGACGGAGTTGCAGAGACATTTTCAGCGCCTCATATTGCTGTTTAATCCGCAGCATGGAACGAACTCTGGCTCGCAGTTCCAGGCGATTCACAGGTTTTGAGAGAAAGTCATTGGCTCCGGCTTCCAGACAACGGGCCAGGTCATCTTTAGAATTGAGGGCTGTGATCACCAGAATGGGAATGTGTAACCAATCTGGGTTGGCTCTGATGCAACGGCAGGTTTCAATACCATCTATACCGGGCATCATCACATCCAGCAAAATTACATCCGGCTGGGCCGTTTCTAGCCAAAGCAGGGCTGCTTCACCACTGGCTACATAGGCCAAGTCATACCCCTCCGGTGTTAGAAGGGTTTTGACGACAGCAAAACTGCTGGGTTCGTCATCTACAACGAGGACTGTAGCCTTTCGGGACATCAGTAACGGCTCAAGTCTTTACAAAGGGGATGGACTGCCACCCTACTCCAGGTCAATTCAAGTAAAATCCCTTAGCTCTGGCAGGTCAGACCCCTGGGAAATACCTCAAGATTGTACCTAATCAATCATACGGAAGGTATGAAAACAACTCAAAATACAGCCTATCCATCCATAGGGGACTTTTACAGCCTCAATCTCAGAACCTCTTCCAAGTTTAGGGGATCGGCAAAGTCTTCACGAACTGCTTGATGATCCGCAGGAGTTGCTTCAAACTCACAGGCTTAGCCAGGTACTCATTAGCGCCAGCAGAGAAACAACGATCTCGATCTCCAGGCATGGCCAGAGCCGTGAGAGCAATGATCGGCATGTTCTTCAGTTCCGGATCTAAGCGAATCTGACGAATTGCCTCCAGCCCATCCATCTCCGGCATTTGGATATCCATCAGGATGAGAACTGGTTTGTATTGTCGGGCAAACTGCACAGCTTCCAGGCCATTACGGGCGATCGCGACCCGGGCTCCATTGGCTTGCAGATAATCCAGGGTCATTACGATCGTGGCTTCGTTATCTTCAGCCAGTAATATCAAGGGCAGATCCAGCAGACGGTTAGGGGCAACCACCAGAGCTGTTTTGTCTTCTGTTTTGCCTGCCACTCGTAGGATTCGATTCAGGGCGGTCTGCAAGTGCTCTCGTGTGATGGGCTTGAGCAGATAATCGGTTGCTCCCAGAGCCAACCCATGGGACCGTTCATCCACCACGGAAATGACGATGACGGGAATCGCCGCTGTAGCAGGATTGGCTTTCAATTCCATTAGAACGTCCCACCCGGAGCGATCGGGCAACAGAATGTCCAGGATAATGACATCGGGTTGAGTACTAATGGCCATATCCACCACCCCTTCTCCAATAGGGTGAACAATGGCGATTGCACCCAATTCAGCCAGATAACGGGAAACCTGGTTAGCTGCAGCTTCTGAATCTTCCACCACCAGAGCCTGTTGCAGTTGACCATCCAGCGGAGTACTAGAGGGGGGAGCCGGGACGCCCTGGGGCACAGCGAAACCTACCTGTCGGGGCAAAATCACCGTAAAGCAGCTCCCTTTGCCAATCTCGCTGGTCAAAGCAATACTACCCCCGTGAAGTTCCACAATCCGACGGACCAGAGCCAACCCCAGCCCCGTCCCTGTGTATCGACGGGAAAGGCTACTATCCAGTTGCACAAAAGGCTGGAAGAGTTTGCCCATATCTGCCGCTGCAATCCCGATGCCTGTATCGGCGACTATAAATTCGATCGCCTCCTGGTCCAGATTAAGGCGGACGGTTAACAGCACCCGGCCTCCTTCGGAAGTGAATTTGATGGCATTACTGAGCAGATTAATCAGCACCTGGCGAATCCGACGATAATCCAGAGCAATTTCATCCGGGTTGTCCGTCAGTTCATAACTGAGATGAATGCGCTTCTGATGAGCCTGCTGACGCACAAAATTGAGACTGGTTTCACAGAGATCCTGAACCTGAACAAACCCAATCTCCAGGTCCATTTTGCCAGACTCAACTTTTGAAAGATCCAGAATGTCATTGATTAAGGCCAACAGATGCTCACCACTCTGTTCGATCACTCGGAGAGAATCGCGCTGGCCCTGGGTCAAGCCACCATAGATCTCCTCCAATAAGCCTTCGGACATACCCAGGATGGCATTCAGGGGCGTGCGCAATTCATGGCTCATTGCAGCCAGGAATTCATCTTTTAACCGGGCCGCTCTGGCCATCTCGGCATTGGCCAGACTGGTTCGTTCAGCGCTAATCCGTATCTGCTCTTCTACCCGTTTGCGCTCGTTGATATCGTTATTAATTTCCAGGATTTTAACCGGGTTGCCTGCACCATCCCGTTGCAGCACCCAGCGGCTGTCCACCGTAATCGGGGTGCCATCCTTAGCGGTATGGATCAGTTCTCCTTGCCAGTATTCTTGTGCTAGTAAAAGCGCCTCCAACTCCTCTAAAGGCTGAGGAAAGCAAGTCTGAAGTAGGATGTGGGAAACTTGCCCGATCGCCTCAGCCTTTGTCCAACCGTAGGTCTGCTCTCCACCCTGGTTCCAGAAGAGGATGCGGCCATCCAGAGTCCGGGCCATAATCGTGTCGTGGGCCAGATCCAGCAATTGGGACTGTTCAGTCAGATGTTCCTGAATCTGCAGCCCTTTGAGTACTTCTGCTCGCAGGTCGTGATTGGTTCTGGCCAGTTGGGCTGTCCGCTCTTGAACCCGCTGTTCTAACTCCTGATTCAATTGTCGTAGATCGGCCTCGGCCCGCAGCCGTTCTGCCAGTTCCTGGCGAGTCTGTTGGTACAGCTCAGCCTGCTGAATGGCGATCGACAGATGCACCGCCAACTGATCCAATAAATTCAGTTCAGCGTCTTGCCAGGGTCGGGGAGCCTGACAGTGGTGGGCAATCAACAGCCCCCAGAGGGGACCTATGCAGTTGATCGTACTCCGATCAACCCCTTCGCAAAGTAGAATGGGCACCACCAGATTAGCTTTGACCTCGTAGCGCCGCAGCATATCCACATGGCACTCGGTCAGTCCAGCCTCCTCAATATTTGCGATCGCCCGCTTGCGGCCCTGGGCATACTCCACTCCGCCACCCGTTTGAAAGCAGGTGTCTTCGATCTGCTGGTTAATGGAGACTGTCCATCCTGCAGCCACAGACTCGGCCACGATCGTGCCCGTCATCTCTGGGGAAAATTGATAAGCCAGCACCCGATCGACCTTCAGAAACTGCTGAATCTCCACTGTTGCTGTTTGCAAGACTGTTTGCAGATCAAGCGTTTGCCGAATTTTCAGTGCAATACTATTGATTAGTTGCTGCTGTTGCTGTTGCCAGACTAGATTGCGTTGCAGTCGGGCCTGATCGAGAATCCGTTGCACTCGGTCACGCAGCAGATTCGGGTCCAACCCATCCTTGTCCAGGTAATCCTGAGCTCCCTGTTTAATACACTCAACCGCGATCGCAACATTCCCATAAGCCGTCAGCATCAAAACGGGAAGTTGCGTTTCTGGATATTGCTGACCCAATTGGTCGAGAAACTCTAACCCATCCATTTCTGGGAGACAATAGTCCAACAAAATCACATCTGGCAGATGGATCTGGCAGATGGATAGAGCATCTTGACCCGTCTCAGCTTCAATGAGTTGATACTCATACTGAGAATTTGACTCCAGATATCGGCGATAGGTGGTTCGATCTATCTGGGAATCATCAACCAGCAAGATTGTCAATGGATCAACCATGGAATTCAGTGGGAAAAGCCTGGATGGGACTGATGGTAAGAACCTCAGCATTCCCTCAAAAAGTCACCAAGTTTTGAAGACTTTATCAAGAGTAATAGTTCGTCTGTAAAACTAGTTCCCTGATGAAATGTATAATTCCGTTTCCTGATTCAGAGATGCCCGTAAAATAGTATGGGAGGTTGGTGATAAATATCACTTCATGTGGGCTGGAAAGCACAATTTTAAGCAGGTCATCCACCTGAGTGATGATAGCGCCCCAACCCTTAAACTCAAATCAGAATCATTGGTTTAAAGAAGTGGTCTGTACTCTATACACAAGCGAACCGCTACAAAGATCATTGTTGCAGAAAAAGGCTCAGAGACTATGACCCATCAGCCCGCCCATTTATCCAATGCCAGAATTCTGATTGTGGATGACTCAGCCGATAATCTGCGGGTTTTATCCAGTACATTGACGGAGCAGGGTTATGAAGTCCGGGCTGCCAAAAGTGGCTCTATGGCTTTAATGGGGGCTCAGACCGCTAATCCTGATTTGATTCTGTTGGATATTCGGATGCCAGAGATGGATGGGTATGAGGTCTGTCAGCGACTGAAGCAAAACCCTCAAACTTCTGAGATTCCAATTATCTTTATCAGTGCCCTGGATGAGCCTCTGGATAAGATGCGGGCATTTACGATCGGGGGAGCAGACTATATCACCAAGCCCTTTCAGGTGGAAGAGGTAGTGGCTCGGATCAAAAATCAACTCATCATTCGTCAACTGCAGAAACAGGTCACTGAACAGCAGGTTTTATTGCAGGATGTGAAACATCCCAGTTCATCCTTGCCCCAGTCGATAGAAGAGCTCCTGGGGCAGCTTCGTGATAAATTCAACAGTCCCTTGAGCGCAATTTTGGAATCCAGCCAGTCCCTGAGTTGCGATCCGTCCCTCTCCGAGGAGCAGCGTCAGAGCCTGGAGGTGATCAACCGCAGTAGTGAGAGCTTACGGATTTTGGTTAACAACTTGCTGCAAAGCTGAACAGACATGGGAAAGAATTCTACAGCAATTTCCAGCCTAGTGAGGCGTATTTGATAGAATGATTTGTATGTTTACTTCATGCTCAATCAAGTGCAACCATACTCACTAGATCTTAGACAGAAAATTGTTGATGCATATCTTGAAGGGAATACGTCGCAACGTCAAATCGCTATACAATTTCGAGTTGCTTATAGTTTCGTGCGAAAGTTAATCAAACAACATCGGGAAACAGGTGAGATTGTCCCCAAACAACGAACTGTGCAAACACCGACCAAACTAAGTGTTGAGCAACTGGAGATTTTAGAGACGATTGTTGAATCGAATAACGACGCGACGTTGGCAGAGTTATGTAACTTGTTAGAACAGAGGGTCGGTGTCCGAGTTGGCGTTTCGACAATGTTTCGAATGCTAGAGAAGCTGAACTTAACGCTTAAAAAAAACTCTGCATCCCGACGAAAAGGAAACTGAGCGAGTGCAAACTAAACGAGTCGAATTTTGGCAACTGGTTCGAGGATTTCTAGCTCAAAATCTAATCTTCATTGATGAATCAGGAGTGGACTTAGCCTTGACCCGACTCTGGGCGCGTGCACCGAAAGGCAGACGAGCACATGGCAAGCGTCCAAGCCAGCGAGGGAAACGAGTCTCGATTCTAGGGGCGATTAGTCTGCGGGAGGTCGTGACTTACTGCAATCTCATGGGGTCAACTGATGGACTGACCTTTGAAGCCTTTATTTCCCAGAAACTTGTGCCTAAGTTATGGAAAGGTGCCTGTGTCATCCTGGATAACTGCTCTATTCATCTGGGTGAAGACGTTAGAAATTTGATTGAGGATGCAGGAGCCAAGCTAATTTTCCTACCCCCTTACTCACCAGACTTTTCGCCTATCGAGAATTGCTTTTCAAAGATTAAGAGCATTCTGCGTTCGATTAAGGCACGCAGTTATCCAGAACTTGCCAAAGCTATTGATGAAGCTTTCTCCCAGGTGTCATCGAGCGACTTAAGGAACTGGTTCTCTCATTGCTGTTACTGTGCCTCACCAGCATAAAAAACGCTGTAGTCCAAGGATGATCTACTCCAAATAGCTTCTCCTGTATTTCTAGAGCTTGCACTAATAATGATTCTGCCTGATCGTAACGACACTGAGATTGCAAGAAGGATGCTAAGCTACTAAGAACCGCAGCTATAAATCGGTCATCACCACCTAACGAACGTTTCCCTATCTCTAAAGCTTTGTTATGCATTTCCTCTACTTGGTCGTATTGCCCTTGGGCAAGGTAAGTTTTGGCTAAATTATATAGACTTACTGCAAAAAAAGGATGTTCTTCACCTAGCAGGTATCTGTAAAGATTTAAAGCTCTTACGTACATTGCTTCAGCCTCACTGTAGCGTTTCTGAAGAAAATAGAGATGTGCTACATCATTTAAATTGGTGGCTACATAAGGATGTTCTTCACCTAGCCAGCTTTTCCTAAGCTCTAATGTCTCTAAAAGTAAAGGTTCAGCCTCACTATAGCGTTCCTGAAATGAATAGAGATTAGCTAGATTACTCAAGATGACAAGAGTCCAAAGATCATCTCTATCTTTAATCTGTCTATAAATCTCTAATGCTTTCAGAAATAGAGGCTCAGCCTCACTATATCGTCCTTGACATCTATAGAGATAGGCAAGATCGTTCATACTGGTAGCTACATCTAAATGCTCTTCACCAAGAAACTTCTTTCTAAGCTCCAATGCTTTCTTTCCTGCAATTTCTGCTTCACTATAGCGCCCTTGATCTTCATAAATTCCAGCTAAGTTGTTTAAAGTTGTAGCTACGTCTAAATGCTCTTCACCTAGCAAGTGTTTGTAAATCTCCAATGCTTGCAAAAACAAAGTTTCGGCCTCGCCATAGCGAGCTAAAAACCTATTAAGGTAAGCCAGATTTGCTAGACTACTAGCCACATCTAGATGTTCTCTACCCAATCGTTCTTGAGCCATCGCTAAGCATGTCTCGTACCAGAGCACTGTTCGACTGTAAGCTCCTTGTCCTATGTAGAATCTGCCTAGACCAGTAAAAGGTACGGTTAAATCCTCATTTTCCAGCCAGCTTGTTAATTCCAAAGCCACCTCTTCAATATGAGGAATAGCAGGAGAATTGGCTGTTATGATTTCAAGAGTGAGAATCTCGGGAATTTGCTTTGCTATCGCTGCCATTGCTGATGCAAAAGCTCGTTTAAGCCGTTCTACTTCAAGGTTGTGCTGAGTATTAAGTTGCGACATCAACTTCCTCCTTCAATTTGCTCCTAAAAAACTCTCTTATTAGTGAATGTAGGCGATAAATTTGCTCTTCTTGTTGTGATAGTTGCAGCAAATGGAGTTCTAAGAGTTTGAACCTAGCGTTCTCAAAGACTTCTATATCAAACTCCTGAGTTCCCTCGGAATTCTCACAGTACTTTTGCTCCACCGTTTCCGCTAGATACCAAGGAATGGGAGCTGGAGCAAACAGACTCAACAACTTACCTAAATGCTGGCTGGGTGCATCTAACTCTTCCCAACTCAACTCAAACGCTGCCTCTGCTCCTCGTCGTGCCGTTGATGTTGCCGTCGCCTCATCCCGTTTTAAGGCATCATGCTTGATTGCCTGTCGTTTCTTAGCTTTCTCTTGCAACCGAAATAGCAACGTCGCCAGCGATAAATCTGTGCGTTTGAGCAAATAGCGACCGACCAACTCAATCCCTAGGGGCAGATGTTCCAACCAAGCACAAAGAGATTGGGCAATTTCCAGCTCAGGCTGTACCCGTGCTTCCCCAACTAGCACAGTCAACAGTTCCAGAGATTGTTCTGGAGACAACACATCTAGGGAGAGGGATTGGATCGGGGGACCAAAGGTGAGTCGGGTGGTCATTACCACCTTGAAGCGATTAGAGGCAGGAGGTGGCAGGTAGGGTTCTACATCGCGGCTATAGTTAATCACATCATCTAAGACCAGCAGCACTTCGCCTTCTCCCCAGTTGCGCCAGCAAAAGGCAACCTGATCCGGAAGTTCCAGCCCTTCGGGAATCTTCAGGTTCAGTTGAGACTGGGCAAACCCCACCACTTGGGTGCCCAGATTGAATTCCCTAGCAAACAACCAGGCGATGCCACCTGTGTAAATATCGGCATATCGCTGAGTGTACTGGATTGCTAGTTCAGTTTTGCCCACACCCCCCATGCCCTCAACTGCGGAGATGGAAACTAGGTTGCCTTGTTGCAACTGGGTGTGAAGCCGTTCCAACTCTGGTTCGCGTCCAATGAACTTGGCAACGCCACTGCGGGGGACGTTGTTAGGGATTTCTTTGGGTTGAAGTGACTTCAGAAATAATTGGAGAGCCTTTGTTAGCTTTTCCTCATCTAAGCCGTGGAGGTGAATGCCCATATTGACAACACCGCCATCTTCGACCAAGGCTTGAAATCCAATGGCATTACCAGAGTTGCTTTGGATAACTTGTCCAAACCGCTTGTCTTGTTGTAAATGTTCAACCAATTGTTCGATCGAGGCCTCTTCAGGGGCGGTTTGTAAATCTTCTTCGATCAATTGTTTAAGTTTCTGAACCAGTTCATCAGCCATAGATCGTCACTGTTGTGGAGGATTAGGAGTATTGTGTTGATGAATTTCGCCAATATAGGCTGTGCCACCCTCGACTTTGGTTTGCCACCCTCTGGCGTTGTCGTAATTGTTTTGAGTCATGCTGCTGTTATCTTGTAGCTTTCCGGCGTGGATTTCTTGGGCGATCGCCTGCACTTGGGCAGCAAATTGAGGGTCATTTTTCATTGCCGCTTTGAGGTAGGTAGTGACATCAGCAATGTCTTCTTCAGAGTTCTGCTCGACTATGTTGGTTAACGCGCTCTCGGCATCAGGGTTGCCGCGTAGTTTGTTCCAGATCAAGTCGCGCAGGTCTTTCATTTTGGCGATCGCTTCCCCTGTAAACTTCTTCGCTAGTTCGCCTGCTCCAGACTTAATAAATTCCTGGAAGGCGAGGGTGGCGATCGCGCTGGCAGTTAAGGTTGTCACTGGGTCTGTCATAGATATTTCTCTATAAAGCGTTTCTTTTGCTGTTATAGCCTTCTTAGGAAGGGAGTTTAAAGGTTCCCTGTCAGTAAGCCTCCTCATGAAGAGCCATGAGATAGATAGTCGGAGCAGCTAGTATCACAGCAAAAGGCATATGCTAATCCTTCAAGTAGCCTAGATATCCACTATTTTGACCAGTCCAACTCAAATTGCCCATAGTTTAGAGAATTTTTTGGTTTGCTGAGAGATGGCTCCCCATCAGCCACAATAGAGGCAGCGTTTGAGGAACTGGGGGTGTCATGAGCGACAAGAATCAAATTCTTGAAATTTTCTTTAAGGAATATGACAAGTTGAAGTCTGAGCAGGCTCAACGTATTGGCTTCCGGGACAACCTGCTTTACGTGACGCTGGGTTTGTTTGCCACGATCATCTCGTTTGCGGTTTCTAATGCAAGCAACTACTATGCCTTACTGGTGGTGCCCTGGGTTTGCCTGATTCTGGGTTGGACCTACGTGGTCAACGACGAGAAGATTTCGGCGATCGGCAAGTACATTCGCTTCAAGCTGGTTGACAGGGTAAAGCAACATACAGGCTACGACGACTTAGAAACTCTCTTCGGGTGGGAAATTGCCCACCGGGACGACAAACACCGTAAGCGTCGCAAGATTCAGCAGTTGCTCGTGGATGAAATTACGTTCGTTGTTTCAGGGTTGATTGCTCTGGGGGCGTTCTGGTTTCTAGTTCCCAAACCCCCGATCGGGGTAACGATTCTCTCCTGAGTGGAGCTTTTGCTGCTCATTATGTTGGGAGTTGAGACTTACATTTATGCCGACCTGGGGAAAGGACGTTAATGGTAATCCAGATGTAGCACTTTGTAGTGCATAGGGGTGCTGTTATGGCAAAAGTAAGCCGGGATGAGGAGCGTGAAGAGCGTATCACAATGGAAATTGTGGTGGATGCCTATGGACCGGAAGAGCAGGCAATGGGCTGGTACTACTACTTGCAGGACACGATGCAGTTTCCCTTCGCGGCAGTTTGTGTCAGCAAGCGGCGTATCTCTCCTTTGAAAGAAGGCGCAACTGTGGAGGTGGTGGGCATGGCACCGGAGGATGAGTGCGAGCAGGAGATGTTTGTGGAGATTGAGTGGGAGGGTGATACTCTGGCAGTGCCATTGATTCAGATTGAGGCGATCGAGGCAGATGAGGAGACTCAGCAGGCGATCGCCGACTGGCACTATTGGGTGAATCAGGGCTATGAGTTTGGGTAGAATTTGCTATCCGGTTCTGTGTCTGTCCTATCTCACGCTTATTCGTTTGCCAATTTTAGTACTGCCGCACGGGTCGCTGGAGCCAGACGAAAATTCAGGGCATTCAGTTGGTCGAGGAGTGGGGCGATCGCCTCTATGTACCCTGACTGCTTGCCTTTCAGCAGGACTCCCAACGTTCCTGTCACCGAAATGTTCAGTTGTTGGGCATAGCTTCTTGCCAGCGCGTCATCCAGGATCACCAGGGAATCAGGAATGGTAGTCGCTAGACTGAGAGCCTCGCGTTCACCTGCGCCGAGATTTGGAAGCTCTGGAATCAGGACGGAGGACGGCACCTGGCACAGTGTAATCCAGGACAGGGAGGCTGGAGCGGGCAATGATATGCCTTGAGCAAGCCCTTGAGCTAATTCATCTGCTACTGCCTGGGGCATTCTGACCTGCCCATACAGAGTGGGGAGTAAATCCAGTTGAGCAATTTGATAGAGATATTGCATCGGTGAGGTATCGGTGATGACCTCAGGCATTTGAAAGATCCTTAGCCAGTTCAGCTTCGGTCAGACGAAAGGTATCCACGCCATAGTCACCCAACTTGCTCAAAAAAACGGTTCGCGGAATGCCTGCCAGGTTTGCCGCAGCGCCAGAGGATAATCGACCCAGTTCATAGAGCTTAACAGCGACAACCATCAGCATTTCCTGACTCAATCCATCGGGAGTGGTTTGGAGAGCCTGAAGAGCTTCGTCAGGAATGGTCAGGGTGACTGTGTGCATGGAAGGGACTCATTGAGGACTGCCTTTTACTAGTTCCAGGATAGCGTTTTCTAGCCGCAGCCTTTGCGATCGCTCGTCGCACTTCAATCTGGTAGCAGTCGATCGCTCACCTCACTTCAATTTGGTAGTAGGCAATCGCTCACCTCACTTCAATTTGGTAGCAGGCGATCGCACTCAGTTTTGTAGGAGCGACCGCAGTCCTCCAGTTTTCAACTGTATTGGACAATCAATCATGGGGTTTCAAGCTTTTACCAGATGATCTCAGTTTTCAGGGGGCTGAAGGAGCAATTGCTGTCGGAGCGCGGAATACCAGGACGTAAAATAGAAGGGAAGGCTACACGGGGAACGGCAGCAATGCGGGATCTCTTTCATGAAGCGGTTAAAATTGCTCTAGAGAAGGAGGGATGGATCATTACTGACGATCCATTGAAAGTAGAAGTTGGTGGAGCAAAGTTTGAAATCGATCTGGGTGCGGAACGCTTGTTAGCCGCAGAGCGGGAGGGTGTGAGGATTGCTGTTGAAATCAAAACCTTTTTGAGTGATTCTCCCATTACAGATTACCACGCTGCCTTGGGGCAATTTTTGAATTACAGACTCGCTTTGGAGTTGAGCGATCCCGATCGCAGTCTTTATCTGGCAATTCCCGTTTCGGTACATGCAGCCTTCTTTCAACGAGAGTTTCTCCAAATTTCAGTCGAACGGTATCAGATTCAACGAATCATTTATGACCCTGTAAAAGAGGTGATTGTGGAATGGATAAGTTAGAACACTATCGTCAAATTATCCAAACAATTTTGTCAGAATATGCGAAGACTCCAGTTGCGAATGGTGAGATTGAATCGCAACTTGTTTTTGATACTGAGCGAGATCATTATCAAGTCATGGATGTGGGTTGGGATGGTTATCGTCGGGTGCATGGATGCGTTTTACATCTAGATATTAAAGAGGACAAAATCTGGGTGCAGCATAATGCTACAGAGATGCGAATTGCCCATGAGTTGGTAGCAATGGGCATTCCCAAGGAGGATATTGTTCTAGGCTTCCAGGCACCCTATGCCCGCGAGTATACAGGCTTTGGAGTAGCATAGGAGCGATCGCTCACCACACTTCAATTTGGTAGCAGGCGATCGTACTCAGTTTTGCAAGAGCGATCGCAGTTCTCAAGTTCTGGAAGGGGTCGATCGCCTCACTGTCGTCAACATTTTGCCTGAATCTACAAGCCGAATATAGGGACACTTTCGGCACTAAATGCCGTGTTCATCCAGGTATGCTTTAATCCGCCTCCAGATCCTGGAGTGCTGCTTCTAGGCTGGGATAGCTGTCTTTGCCCTCATAAACGGTTCTGCCAAAATCGTAGGCTCGAACAAAGGATGAAATCATCTCATGCTGCCCATTTCGATCGAGCCAATTTCTTCGACAAATCGATGGATGGTTGGATATTGTTCTTCAAAAGTCTTGGATTTTGGCATTTACACACCTGTATAGCTGAAAGCTGCCCAGTAAAAAGGATGGGAGAATGGGCGGTTGTTCGGGTTACGGGTAAGCACCCCTGAGAGAGGAGCAATCTCGGCTTCGGTGCTATCTCGCAGCCAGATTTGGGCTTGGCGAAAGGCTTGTCTGGGGGGAAGGTTGTTGTTGCGCCACAATTCGTAGAACTTGGTGAACAGGAGCATGGTGCTGAGGTCGCTAGGTGACCAGAGGGAGGCAATAATACCTGCTACACCTGCTTGCATCAAACCAGCAGGTAAACTCACAACCTCATCTGGAAGTTGAATACCAGGGAGTCCAGTTTCACATGCAGAAAGGACTGCAAGACGGATACCTTGTTCGGCAAGGTTAATAGAAAGAATGTTACGGAGTGTGAGGAGTCCGTCGCTCATTACTAGTCCACTACTGAGAGGGGTATTAAGGTTAGCAGTGCCGTGGCCGGAGAAGTGAACAACATTGTGATTTGGTAGTGATTGTAGAACTGCCGTACAGGTTGCGGATTCGTGGCGGAGAATAGTGTTGACGGGAAAGGTGGTAATAGCAGCTTGAATTTCTTGAACGGAGTTGGGTAAGTCGTTTCTGGGGTTATCAATTGCCAGAATGGAATCTGCTGGAGTCCGCTCAGCAATCTCATGAGCGAACTGAAGTGAAAGCGCATTAGGAGAATAAGTAAAGTGGATGGCATCGAGAGCATAGTACCGTCCGGTAGGAGTGGTCAAGTCTTCGGTCCAAGCGGCATGGAGAGGAAAAAAGCTGAGAACCCCTGTAGAAATGAGAATAGCCTGGTTGTAATTTTGGGATCTGAGATGGCTAACGACAGGTTGCATTAGAGGTTCCCAAAGTTGACGAGTCACAGAGTCAATGGCACTAAACCACTTCTGATGATCATTCTGAGTTTGAATTTGGCTGTGTGGTGTTTCCGCTTCCAAGAGGGTGTTCACAAACTCTTCAGACCCTGAGCTAGATTGATTTACTTGAATCTCATTCATCAAAGAATCTTGATAAGCATTCCCTGGATAAGCACTAAACCAAGCTTGATATAGCAAATTATTCAATTGTGATTCGTTGAGGGTATCCAACCAGACAGATTCAATGTTGTTGTCCGTGACGATGAGAGAAAGGCTACCAACAGAAGTAGAAACAAGATAAATCAAAGGTTGGTTGACCCTTATTACACGACGTACAGCTTCAAATGTGGGTGAGGTTAAGGAGAATTTGTAGCCAGGAACTTGACGAATTTCCTGGAGCAACGTGTTGAGTTGTTGATGAAGAGACACGGCAATTTCTCTCATTGATTCAGAGGTGAGGTTGTGACGAGCCTCTGATGCCATGAGATCACGTTGCTGATTTTCCAGGTTTCGGAGTTGGGTAGTAAGGGTTTCGTATTCGCTGTAAAGATCGGGGTGGAGTTGCCGTAGTTGAGTGAGGTCAGCCCGATAGCGATTCAAGCTTTCGCTCAGTCCACGGGCACGCCCCTGCTCTAGAGTTTCTACAGCTTGGGACAAGTTGCCAGTCCTAGCTAACACATAGGTTGTCCGGCGGAGCAGGTTAGCCAGTTCTGCCAGTTCTGCCGCTTTACCATCCAGCAAAATGCAAGATTGGTAGAGGGTCTCCGCAGCAGCTAGGGCATTTCTGTAGGCTCCACTTGCAGCATCCCAGTTCTGTATCTCGAAGTGAAGATCACCAAGATTGCGAGAAGTTTGCTGGCATTCTTTTGGAAATGCATCATGAGTGTAGACTTGTAGGGCTAATCCATACCCATAGATTGCCTGTTCTAGATTTTTGGAGCGATCTCCTAGAATCCGATTACCATATCCAGTTGCCAGATTATTCTGAATCATCGCCCAATCAACTGGGAATGCATCGCGGGTATAGACTTTTAGAGCCAATTCACAGGCTTGGATTGCCCGTTCCAGATTATCCGCCCGTTCACCTCGAATTCGGTCACGATATGCAGTTGCCAAATCGTTCTGCGTCGCTGCCCATTGTTCTGGAAATGCATTGTAAGTATAAATTTGCAATGCCAATTCATAAGCAGCGATCGCCTGTTCAATGTTCTCTGCCCGCTCACCTCGGATACGCTTACGGTAAGCAGTTGCTAAGTTCATCATAGTCTCTGCCCAATCGACAGGTATAGCAACCTGCGTTCTCACTGTCAGGGCTTGTTGGTAAACAGCAATGGCTTGCTCTATGTTTTCCGCTCGATCTCCTCGAATGCGATTACGGTAAGCGGTTGCCAAATTTGTCATAATCTCTGCCCACTCAAAAGGCATGTCAGTTTGAGTCATCACTGTCAGGGCTTGTTGGTAAGCAGCAATGGCTTGCTCTATGTTTTCTGCTCGATCACCTCGAATACGATCGTGATAAGCGGTTGCCAGATTATTCTGAATCATCGCCCAATTAGCTGGGAATGCATTGCGGCTGTAGACTTGCAACGCCAATTCATAAGAAGCGATCGCTTGCTCTATGTTTTCCGCTCGATCGCCTCGAATACGATTGCGGTAAGCAGTTGCCAAGTTCGTCATAGTTTCTGCCCACTCAACAGGCATGGTAGCCTGCATTCTCACTGTCAGGGCTTGTTGGTAAGCAGTGATCGCTTGTTCAATGTTTTCCGCTCGATCACCTCGGATTCGATTACGGTAAGCGGTTGCCAAACTCGTCATGATCATTGCCCACTCCACGGGCATTGCAGTTTGTGTCATTACTGCCAGAGCTTGTTGGTAAGCAGCAATCGCTTGTTCAATGTTGTCTGCCTGATTTCCTTGAATGCGGCTACGGTAAGCAGTTGCCAGATTTGTCATGGTGATTGCCCACTCCACTGGCATTGCAGTTTGAGTCATCACTGTCAGGGCTTGTTGGTAAGCAGCGATCGCTTGTTCAATGTTGTCTGCCCGATTTCCTTGGATGCGGCTACGGTAAGCGGTTGCTAGATTCATCATTGATTGTGCCCACTCGACGGGCGTAGCACTCTGCATCCTCACCGTCAAGGCTTGCTGGTAGCAGTCGATGGCTCGCTCAATGTTCTCTATCTGATCGCCTCTAATACGATTGCTATAGGCTATTGCTAAATTGTTTTGTATAATTGCCCAGTCTGCTGGAAATGACTCACGAGTTTTGATCTTCAGTGCTAACTGGTATGCGTTTATAGCTAATTCCAAATTTATTGATCGGCTTCCCAATGGAAATTGAGCTATCAGATTTCCGAATGCAACAAATACATCTGCTGTCAACATTGCCTGGTTTATGTTTGTATTAAACCAGTAAGGTTCACCAATAGACATTACTTGCGATAAAGCCTCATTTAATTTTTCCTGGTTTCTTGCTAAAACTGAGTAGATTTGACTTACATCTCCCTGACTATCTACAACCACCTGTAAAAGATCTATAAAAAATCTTAGAGATTCTTGCAACAATATAGAGTTGGATTCTCCTGTCAGCACCATTTCTACTCGTTGAATGACTTGCTGAAACGATGTTCCATCTCTGGAAGCTAAATCATTTTTTAGTGTTGCCCATTGTTCAGGAAATGCTGCTCTGATGTCAATTTTTTCAGATACTTTAAGATCCTGAATCACCTCTGAATGTTGAAAAACTTCTTGCCGTAACAAAATGTCTTCTAAATTAAGTACTTTAAATGGAACACCATAGCTATTAATCAGACTGATTCTAATTCTCCCCTTTTCAGGTTTAACTGCCGATGTTAGTAAAAATCTTGCCTCACCATAACTTCCGCCAAAACGATGCAAGACTACAACAGGCTCTCCAACAGGTTTACTGCTGAATATCTCACTATCTACGCTGCAATAGATTGGGTACTCTTCTTCCTCGTACTGCCATTCAAACTTCTCTTCTGGTTGCAGGTCGATCGTCATCAAATAAGTTTTTCCAACCTGCGCTTCTCGTGGATAGGTAATGATGGGTTTAACGGCGATTGCCCTGGATAACTCAGTCATTGGATTCACCCTCCGCAGAAGTCAGTTGCAGCACCGTCATTGGATTGCCATAGTAAACATGCAAAAAGGTTGCCAGATAAGCCGCACAGGTTTCTTCATTCACCTCATGTTCCAGCGCTCCCCACACCTGTTCGCGGAGTCGTCGCAAAATTTCAGGAACCGTCCATTCAGGATGTTGTCGATGTTCATCTGAGAATTGCTCCACGACTGCTTTTGCCCTTGCGCGATCGACCCGCCACAACGTCCCCACAATCCCCTTTGCCCCATGCTCTAAAAAATTAGTTAACAACATTCGATGAGTCAAGCCGATTGAAGCATCCAGATCAAGCTGTCCGCTGATAAATACAATACTGGTGCCACCCCTAAATAGCTTCGATCGTTTAATGTACGCGATTGGACTATGCTTCAACGGCTCCTCAACACTAAACCCATCAATAAACACCAGCCCAAACTCCGTCGCTGGTTTTTGCATTTGGCTCAAAAACTCTTGAAACACGGTGAATTGCTGCCGTTGATACCGCTGCCATCCCTCATATTTCGCATGAGCATAGACCAGAACTCCACCTCCGCAGCAAGAATTCACCGATGTTGCCTCTGCCTCCATCTGCCGCTGCCGCACGGTTTGAAATGCAACTCCAACAGGTTTCTGCCCTGACTCCAGCAACTCCCAAAGAATCTCACACTCCGTGCGATCGTCAATCATCAAACAGGGAATTCGATCCGGCGAGTCATTTTGCTGATGGAGCCACGCCAGCAGTTGACCTGCAAGGCAATCAACTGAATTACTGATCCCCACATTGCAGTCATCAATGGCACTCAACAAATTATCCGCAGCCAGATTGCTCTCGATTTGCTGATGTAAGGTCATGAGCGATCGGTCAAACTGTCCCCGGTTGGCAAACGTTCTTTTCCCATGATGGGCGTGGATGTAGTACTGATCATCTTCCATCAATGCCTGCACATTCAGGCTAATCATGCCGTCTGGCAACGTGCTATCAAGGGCAACTTGCGCTGTAGTCTGATATGTTTCTACCGGGTTGGATAAATCATCACCTGCTAATTTTGCTAACAATTCAAAGGCAAAGCGACTGGCATGACGCGCTGCCGTTTCCTGCCCCCCTTTCGCATCTGCCTCAGCTTTTCCATCCAGCAGGTCAGAAATTCCGCGAATTACCATTGCCGAAACCCCCCGGCTTCTTCGCGCCGCTTCCAGAAAGCCATAGCCCTCCTTCTCTACTGCCAGAGCATCTCCATAATTTCGCTGAAGCAGTTTTTCGGTGGCTGAATCTGTTGAAGCGACTACACTTTCCCCAGCCGCGATCGCCCCTACAAACGCACGAGGCAACGATTCATTTCCTGGTTCTTTTTTGCGCCGCAGCCAATCCCTTGCGACTGCCCGCGCTCGTTGTTCCAGAGGGTAGCTGGAGCGCCTTGCTTCTGGTCGAGGTTTGAAAATATCCTCATCTCGCCCCGACTCATAGTTATAAACTTTCTCTGCCGCAACGACATCACCCAACATCACATCCTTGCGTCCCCCAGCCACACCCACAAAAAGCACCACATCAGGCTTGAAGTGGACAATTGCTCGCTGCGTCTCATCGGCGGCATTAACATTGCCCTGTCCCGTTTCCCCAATCGCAACCGTCCAGCCGCCCAACTTAAAGCGACCACACTCATATACTGTCCCGTCTGGATGCTGAACTTCGTACCTGTCTACCACATGTTCTTCTACAGCCAGGAACTCTTCAGGAAGTGCGGTCAAAATAACCACGCACGGTGGGATTGCTTGCCCAGCTTCAAGCCTTTTATATACGGCTGTTGCAGGTTGTTTGGGATCTTCTGCCAGTGCGATCGCAGTAGGCAACGCACCCGTTTGTCGGATACTGCCACTTTGTGCGATCGACTGGCGGAGGTTCCCAGACATTACCCATCCACCTCCCAGTTCCTGAGCGATGGAATTGCTGCAATCTTTGCCCCTAATGCCTGCGCCAACTTCACAGGCAGATCCGCGTAGTACTTTGGTTGCGGATTCAGTACCACTGCTTCAACTTGCTTCAAGTCAGCAATCTGCTGGGCTATCTGCAACGCATCCTCAATCCCCTGACGATTCACGGGCTTCACAGGCTTCTGGTTCATCTGGCTTGCCTTTAGCGGCACATTCCCCCGCCCATTGCTAACCACAACCAATACAGCTTGCCGTACCGCGCTCCGCCCGTGTTGCAGAGCATGGCGCAACGTCTGCAATGCCAAATGCAGCCCATGCGCCAGTGGTGTTGCCTGCCCTCCACCGACCTCCAGCCCATTGCTAATCCTGGGCACCAGAACGTTCTGCGCGACAATCTTCGCCGCCTGAAGTTCCTGGGCAGCACTTGCCGCACCGACCTGAATCAAGCAAAGACTGGCGCGTTCGACATACGCCCACTGTAAATAAGGCAATAGTGCTGCCTGCCACTGGCACTCTCGCAGACAGGTGTAATCCATGACCAGCATCAACATTTGCTCTGGCACTACTGCCCGACGATATCGCCGCAAATCAGTCGGTTGAAGAATGAGCAATCTCGTAACGGCTTCGCAGGAGAATTGCTCCCCATCCAGATTAGCTTCACGCCCAAACTCAACTAAACTGCTTGGAGAACCGTATCGCTCCAGCAACGCTGTTTGCCGAATCTGCTGATACTTTGCTGCTTCTAGAAGGGTACTGACGATCGCCAAATCCTGCGGTATGGTTGCTAGCTCAACTCCTACAATCGCTCCCCGCCCTGACACCACATTTTTGAACCGTCGAATCGGCAATCGCAGTGAAGCCGCCTCTCGCTGAACAGGTGTGGTGTCTTCAGGATAGGGATTGGCGATCGCCCCATCCATTTGAATCGGTTGCGATGGCAAAGTTTTTATTGTGTCAGAAGCATAGACAGGCTCCTGAACCGGAGTAGGTGCCCGTTCTTCCATTAAAGCCTGGTCTTCAGCTCCAGTTTTCCTAATAGGGGAGTTTGAATCAGGGGTTAATTCTGATTGGATCGGTTGTTCAGGTTCTTTGGGGTCTACATCCAGATGTGGCTTTATCAGTATCAGACCAATCATCTTGGCTGCCTGATCTACCTGCTGAGCTGTCACCTGATCTGCTTTGGAAAGTTGAGCATTGGCCTCAGCCAACCGCAGGAGTGCCAGTTCTCGCCGCACACTGTAGCCATCTGTTGGAGAAATATAATCCAGGACTCGTTTCTGGGCTTCTAGCGTGACTTCAGGATGGAACAATCCCGCCTGCTGTAATGTACCCACCCACTCTGGTAGCAGCGCATCTTCCTCCTCGTCCTGCTTATCCGTTTCTTCCAGCCATTTCTGGATTGCTTCTGTGCGATCGCCTGTTGCCAGGGCTTGACCAGCCAATCGGAGAGCAAACCGATCCAGCAAATGAGGCGACACCAATCCAATTTCCGACCGTGAACAGCCAGCTAACCAGCAGAGGTTCGGCTGCCAGCTATCCCGATGCCCATGCCGCTCTAGATAAGCAACCTCACTTCCCATCAGAGCAACACAGGCTCTTGCTGCAGGTAAACTCAACCGGGTCAGGTCTGGAATAACAACCAATCTCAGCTCCTGCTCCCGTCCACCTGATAGCAGTCCCTGTTGCCACTCAAAAGAACCTTTGGCATCTCTCTGTTGCAATGCCAGTCCACCCCAGAGGTCTTCTTCCGTCTCAACCACCCCTAGCTGAACTGGCACAACCTGATAACCTGTCACCTGCTTCAGCATCCAGGTTAGATCTTGGGCAGCAACTTGGAGAGTGGAGATCGCCGCGTCAAATACCAGGATACTCCGCAGACCAGGATGGAGGGCTGCACAAGCCAACCCTCGGATTAGGGGATTGCTTAAGTCTACGGTTGCCTTACTCACTGCCTAACAATCGGTCTAGAGTTTCCCTATCCTGATCATTCCAAACTTCCTGGCTACTTTGCGCCATTTGCGGACGACGATGCTGAAGTGCCAGAGGCGCAACAGCCTTGAGATGACTTCGACTTACCTCGGATGCCCCTTCTAGCGCAGCACATGCCCACGCTGCCATGGCCAAGACATAATCCCCCCGGTTTCCCTCCGCCTCAAATTCACCAGACAACTTGATGCACAGTCCCAATATCTCTGGGGAAACCTCAACCGAGTTAAATTTTTCCTTTGCCTGCTTCAATTGCTCGAATTTTTCCTGGTCTTGCTGCCTCGCATGATCAAGCCAGCCCGATGTACCCGCCTGCTCCAAAGCAGAAACCGCCTGGTCAAACTTCAGCACGTTCTGAAGAATTGCCAATCGCTTCTCCACATTAGTTTCAGCAGCCACACTCACCATCAACCCAAAGCGATCGAGCAACTGAGGGCGCAATCCTCCTTCCTCCGGGTTCATGGTTCCAACCAAGGTGAAAGCAACTTTCTGAGGCTCCTTGTTCTGTCCATCGCGCTGAACTACCAGTACCCCTGTCGAGGTCACGTCCAGGATGATGTTAACAATGTGGTCATCCAGTAGATTTACCTCATCGACATAAAGCAGGCGATCGTTGGCTTCCTCCAGCAAACCAGGCTGCCACGTTGATTCGCTCCGCATCAGAGCATCAATCTTCCAACCACCTACTACCCGGTCTTCAGTGGCGTTGATGGGCAGCGTCACCGGCAATTGACCATAAACCATCTGAGCAAACGCCCGTACTGCCGTAGACTTGCCTGTTCCTCGCTGTCCACTGATCAGAACCCCTCCCAGCCTCTGGGGGGTGACGTAAGCAATTTCTAACGCCAGCTTAATCTGTTCCTGTCCTACTATCCGGCTGTAGGGCAGGATTGATATATCAACTGCTATACTCACAGATTGCTCTCAAAGTAGAGTTTTCAATATTCATTCTGATCTAACTTCGCATAAAATACTCGCTAATTCTCAACAAGAGAAATTCCTGACAGACAGATGTGCTTGATTTGATCTCAAATTACAAGTCAGCCATTTAGGCAAGTTGCTACCCGCTAACAAGGCCAGCTTTTGTTTTCGAGGTAGTTGCTTGATCTGATATTCCACTTGTAATGCCTCTTTCTTCGTTCTGAAGCTCCAACAAGCCACCAGTTCTACTGGGCGGTGTGCTCTGGTGTAGCGGCCTCCCCTGCCTGCATTGTGAGCGGCTATTCGTGCCTCCACTTGCTTGCTGTATCCCGTGTAGAGGGAACCATTAGCGCATCGTGCCATGTAGACATAATGGTGCTCTGGTGGGAGAGGATCGCTCATAAGTCTTTCCTGATGCAGAAATCAGAGGAAGGAGGGTAGTTTCTGAATGATTAAGGTTATTGCCATGCAGAAAATTCTGGGCTTCTGTCTGGTGCTCTCCTTAAGATTACTATTCATGGCGAAGTATGCAACGGGCTGATCCGGCTCAATGGGGATTGGGAGTAGGGTAGGTGAAGTGAGGGGCTTTGCCGCTAGCGCGGCCAGAGGGGAGTGTTTGGTTAAACCATGATGCAAAGTACGATGACGATTACGCCTGCAACTGACCTGGCAAATTCTTTAATGCAGCCTGCTCAAACGCCTGTCCCTGGGAATGTAGATCCTGCTGATTTGACCCCGGCAGAGCAAGAGCAATTTAATCACTGGTATCAGCAATGGGACTTCTTCCACCTGCGTTATAGCAGCTATTCCGGAGAGCACCCATCATGCCACAGCCAATGCTCCCTTTAGCCTGCCATTGGATGGCGGCTTGCGACGGGTTAATCACATCAAGATCAGGGTAGGACGAGCATGAAAACCATCCGAAACAGCAACGGGAACCTGGTGATTCCCGTACTCGATGAAACAGGAGAAGCGCAACCTGAAATCGTGCTGCGCGGCACGGTCCTGGGGGAATTATTCGACGCCAAACTGCTATCCAGTCTGGCGATCGTCAAACTGGACCTGAAATCTGAGACAGGCCCCAACGAGAGAGCAGACCTGCTCAATAACATGACCTTTGCAGATGGGAGACAACGAATTTTCGTATTCAATTCAGGCGAGACCCTGTTCTTTGCCTCACCTGAGGTGGCACCCTGCTTCAGCCAGTTCTTTCAGACCCATCCAGAGGCTGCCTGCACCCATGGCAGTCTGCTGACCTCAAACTGCTATGTCCGGATGCAGACGTTAGAACAGGTCCGAGTTCGAATTGTGGACTACCAGCAACAGCCGGAACTGGCCATGACGCATGATTGCTATGGCTGGTGCAGTCCCCGGATCGCCCATCTGATGGACAATGCCGGAAATCGACCCTTCCAGTTCCGCCTGGGCTACCTGCAGGAATGGCATGCAAGGCAGAGGAGACGGAACCAGGCTGCCCAACCGGGAACCAGCTTCCTGGCCAAGGGGGTGTTCCTGTCATCCCCAAATCTAGAAACTACGGGATGCGATCTCCTGCTGGATCGATCCAGCATCAAGGGGATTGCCAAAGCGCAACTGGACCTGCTGCTGCCCTGTGGGGACTACCTTCTACCCAAGTTAGCCCTGGGCAATCGGCAGAATGCCATACCCTCCCGATACAACAATAACTGGGAATTCCTGTGCTGGTATAGCCCGGAGGCTATCCGCAAGGATCTGGTAGAAGGGACCCGGCAGAAGGCGATGCAACTGGCTAACCTCCAGGGCGATCCGCTGAAACTGAAGCGGCACATGATTGAAGCGTTTCGTGAGGCAGACGAACTGATCCTGAGTACCGACGACCTGCTGGACTACAACCAGAGAGACAGCCGGTGGATCAGGTTACTGGAAGCCGATGAAATGGGCCACCTGTGCCAGAGTCGGATGTTTGTCGCCAAAGCACAGGAAATGTTGCAGGAGCAGTGGAGGAGTCTGGCTACAAAAGGAGCTTTCAGGTTCTCATCCGGTATGGCTGTACCCATTCCAGACCTGGAACCCGGTTGTGTGTGCATCCCCCATCTGCCGGAAGGGGATGTGCTCCTGACCCGCTACCCGATCGTCTCCTCAGATAACATTCGGGTGGCAGAAAATGTCCACCTGGGGGGTTGGGAGCACCTGCAGGGGATCTGCGGCATTCATCCGGAAGACACAGGTACGTTCCAGTCCGATTTTGACGGGGACCAATTCATCTGTTGTCCGGCAGAGCGGCTACCCCATATAGCCCAGGAAACGCTGAGGCTGGAGGACAAAGGCCGGTTCCAACCGATTATCAAATATCCCAAGCAGTCGTACCTGGCTGCTCGGAATCACCAGGGCCGTGCCCAATACCCAACCCTGGCCCATGTAGCTGTAGAAACGAACAGGGGCGAGATGGCCCTGGTGAGTTCCTGGATTGGTCGGGTGCAGGATTCAATTCCCACACCAGAGGAAGATCCAGCTAGCTTCCAGGTTCAAAAGCAGGAACTGCTGGAGAAGCTATTCCAGGCAATGCAAATTGAGGTAGACCATCCGAAAAATCCGATGAAGTATACCGATCTGCCTGGATATGAGAATCTGGGTGAGGCTGTGAAAGCCTGGATGGACAATCATCCCAGTCCGTTCTTCCAGTTCTATAAAGACCCGGAACTCTACCGCTCTGGGGTCATGCCCACTGCGCCAGATAGGGGATTGTATGTGCTGGCCGCTGCCATTAACCCACTCTGGGAACCAGTCAGGCTGAAACTGCCCGCTCGAAATTCGGTGCGTTACCTGGCTCCACCGCCCAAAACCAGCCTCTTAAACCTGGGTGAAGACAGGACCCAATGGGCAGAAGACCTGAAGCGCTGGTTCAACCAGGCCAGTGCCCAACTGCGTCAGAAGTGCCATGGCCATGAACTGAACCGGGAAATTGGTCGCCTCTACGACACCATCCGGGAGCAGATCGAGGAGCAGTTCCCAGACCCAGAAGAACGGCTCCACAGGGCGATTTCCCTCTGGGATGTCTGCCACAGGCCCGATGACCGATTCCTGGAGCGGCGCAAATGTATCCAGGCGGCCAGTCGGATAGCGATCTCCCTGAGAATAGATGAAGTAACCTTACCCGGTGAGGTCGATCGCCATCCCAGATACATCCTCCATGTGCCTGTTGGTAATCCGTCCGAGGCTGGGGACCAGGCCACGGCCTGCCGGGACTATCTGGAAACCAAAGGCATTGCCTACCATGCCCGATTGCAGGCAAATCTACCTGTCATTGACTTTATCCTGCATGTGCCATGCCCATTTGGGTTGGACAATGGGCAAGATTTTGAGGGTAACGAACTAACAACCCTGCGGAATCAGCTAGAGGCAAAACAGGCAGTGATTCTGGCCCAGGAACCCAACCCTGAGATTCGGAAACTGCTGACCAAGTTTGCCTATGCGGAAATGTTTCCCCAGGGTTCAATCAGGTCCCTGTTACCGAACCGGATGGCCATCCACCCGGACTACACCTGGGTAGAGAACCCGCACGAACTGACCTCTGGTAAGGGGGCACTGGCGTACAATGTCCTGACGGATGAGGTGGCCCAGCTCCTGCAAAGCTACGAGTTCCATGAGATGACGATCGTGGGTGTGCAGTATAACGACCTCAAAGACAAGGACTTTGCGCCCATTCTGGATCAGGTGGCCAATTTCCGAGTCGGGCGATTCGAGATGGCCAAAACGAACCCGAAATACCACCGTTACCAGGGGCAACCCTGCATCCAATCGGGTCAGAAGACTGTAGGGGTCTATGCTTCAGGAGGTGCAAAACTGCCGGTTGGTGCGACATTTAAGGCGGTGATTGCTGAGGCTTCGCCAACAAATCTACGAATCCAGATTATCCACGATTCGATCCAGATTCCCCAACCCCTGACGGATCAAGAGATCCGACGACTTCAACAGGAACAGGCCCAGGGGCAGGCGGAAACACAAGCAAGAAAAAGCAAATCCCGGAGCAAATCTAGCCAATCCAGAAAACTTGCAGCCAACGTTGCAGAACGTTGACAAACATAAAGAGGCACTGACAGTCATCGGCTCTGTAGGATGACCTTGGGTTGGTTAGTTCTGATTTTGAGCAGCAGCGGCAGTCACCTCATCAAGGCTGACCTGAAGCTGCTGGGCGATCTGCTCCAGGGTCAGACCAGATTGCAGCAGGAGGGGAACAGTACGGGAGAGCATGAGTTGAATGCCTTCCCGCTGCCCTTCTTGACGGCCTTGCTGGAGGGTTTCCTCACGCCATTGTTGATAGATGGGGGATAAGTTCACGACAATCTCCTGTTCATCCTTAGTTAAATTCTGCCTCGACTGCAAGGTGATTTGCAACCGGGCTAAATGTTCCAGAGTAGTGCGGCGAGCGGGATGCTCTGGAGCAAGTGCCAGTAACTCCCTAATAGCCTGCCTTTGCACCGTATCACGCCCCATCAGCCTGAGCCAGAGGGTATCGGGGGTGGTGGGCAACTGATGGAGAACGACGATCGCGCTGTGGAATCCCTGGGAAAGGGCATAAATTCCTGGACCCCAGGTATCGGTTTTGCGGGCAGCGAAGTTTTGGAGCAGTTCCAGTTAGTTCTGATTTTGAGCAGCAGCGGCAGTCACCTCATCAAGGCTGACCTGAAGCTGCTGGGCGATCTGCTCCAGGGTCAGACCGGATTGCAGCAGGAGAGGAACAGTACGGGAGAGCATGAGTTGACGCTCTATCTGCTGCCCTTGCTGAATCCCTTCTTGACGGCCTTGCTGGAGGGTTTCCTCACGCCATTGTTGATAGATGGGGGATAAGTTCACGACAATCTCCTGTTCATCCTTAGTTAAATTCTGCCTCGACTGCAAGGTGATTTGCAACCGGGCTAAATGTTCCAGAGTAGTGCGGCGAGCGGGATGCTCTGGAGCGAGTGCCAGTAACTCCCTAATAGCCTGCCTTTGCACCGTATCACGCCCCATCAGCCTGAGCCAGAGGGTATCGGGGGTGGGGGGCAACTGATGGAGAACGACGATCGCGCTGTGGAATCCCTGGGAAAGGGCATAAATTCCTGGACCCCAGGTATCGGTTTTGCGGGCAGCGAAGTTTTGGAGCAGTTCCAGTTAGTTCTGATTTTGAGGGACAGCGGCAGTCACCTCATCAAGGCTGACCTGAAGCTGCTGGGCGATCTGCTCCAGGGTCAGACCGGATTGCAGCAGAATGGGAACAGTACGGGAGAGCATGAGTTGACGCTCTATCTGCTGCCCTTGCTGAATCCCTTGCTGAATCCCTTCTTGACGGCCTTGCTGGAGGGTTTCCTCACGCCATTGTTGATAGATGGGGGATAAGTTCACGACAATCTCCTGTTCATCCTTAGTTAAATTCTGCCTCGACTGCAAGGTGATTTGCAACCGGGCTAAATGTTCCAGAGTAGTGCGGCGAGCGGGATGCTCTGGAGCGAGTGCCAGTAACTCCCTAATAGCCTGCCTTTGCACCGTATCACGCCCCATCAGCCTGAGCCAGAGGGTATCGGGGGTGGTGGGCAACTGATGGAGAACGACGATCGCGCTGTGGAATCCCTGGGAAAGGGCGTAAATTCCTGGACCCCAGGTATCGGTTTTGCGGGCAGCGAAGTTTTGGAGCAGTTCCCGAGAGGCGGTGGGTGTTAAGACCCAGAGAGTGGGGAAGAGGATCTGGGAGCGGCGAAGCTGCTGCCGTTTGGCGTTGCGGCGAATCTCGGCATAGAGGTCAAAGAGTTTGCCGATGCAAGCCTGGACATCCTCGATTTGGACTGGGTTACGGAAAGGCTCAAAGATGGAGAATACAGAAGCCATGCGACCCATGATACCGAGGCAGAGGAGAGCCTCCTGGGCAGTTGGGTCTGGCATGAACCAGATATCGATTTCCCTGGTTTCGCCTTTGACCTTGTAGTTAGCCCTGACGGTGCCCGATGGGCCGAAAAGGTCTTCGAGGAAGTCTTTGGCGAAGCGATCGTGAGCAGTACGAGTCATGGTCCGCTGGACAAAGCCTGGACCATAGGGCCAGGAGGCAGGTGATCGTACAAATGTACCATGATCTGCTGTCAGGTCCAAGAAATTTGCTCCAGGCTGCCCCGGAGTATAGGCTGGACGGCAAAGCAGAATCACTCAATTTGCTGGTCCCGCCTGCCGAAACTGCCGTTGCGTGGGTGGCACCACCCACAGGTAGCAACCCCCTTGTGCCTCGACTCCAGATGGCGTTATGCCGGTGGATTGGGCCGCTGCTCGATTCAATGCCTGCAGCTTCAAACAGGCATTGCCGTCCAGGGATGACCGATTCCAATCCAACAACTCCCTGGCCCGTTTGCCGTCCTTGCCTGTGGCCCACTGGAGGAGTTCGGCCTGTTGCAGGGTTAAGCGGACTGGTCCTCTGGGGGCCAGAGGGGGAGCAGGCAGCAGCCTGGGGGCGACCAGGCCCACCACCATCCCCAGGGTGGCTACCACAGTCAGCAGGAGCGTCAAAGGGATAGCCACTTCCGCCCAGTGATGCTTGAGTGCCTCTATTTGCTGGGTTCTGGCCCACTCTCTGGCAATCTGGGAGATGGTCCGCTTCTGTTCTGCCACTGCGGTGCGTTCTGCCATGGCCAGGGTATCCTTGATGCCATCCAGACCCGTTAGAAAAGCCGATTCAAGAATAGGTTTGAGCTTCTCCAGTTGCTGCAGCTCAGCCCCCATCTGTTTCAGATACTCGCCCTGAGCCTGTCGTAGTTTGGATGCATGTTCGACCTGAATCGATCGCAGTTCGGCAGGAATACCATCGCACAGAGCAACGATGTGGTGGCAGGCCAGCAGGAACAGGTAGACCGTATCACCTTCAGGGACACCCAGTTTGCGGGCCGTATTGGCCAGTTTGGCCTGGTATTCTACAGGCATCTGAGCCAGGAGTTCATCAAAGTAGTTGAGGTCTCGCGCCATCACTACAGGCCCAGAAACGGGTGAGCCGGAGCGATCGCCGTTTCCATTTCCTCCAGCCAGGTCGCAGTCCGGGCCGTTTGGGTGATGGTCAGCGGTGACTTCTCTGTGTTGGCCGCGAACCGGAAGGGCAAATCCTGATCGGCGATCGCATCCCAACTGGTATAGAACAGTTCTTTCATGTTGATCTCAACCCCACCCAGCTTGGCCATGTGCTTGTGGACCTCAGATTCGTTGTAGCGATGGAACTGGTTTGACTCCCCATGGCAGAGGTTCTTGACCACCACGTAATCTACAGAATTACCGCACATTTCGACCAACTCCTGCAGGACCACCACAGAAGTGCGTTCCTTAGAAATCACGGAGCAGAAGGTAACCCTAAAACCGAAGCGTTTGGCCTGTTCTGTCAGCCGCACCTCTCGGATGAAGGTGGTCAGATCAGCCTGCGCCCGAGCAGGCAAATCCACCAGAATCATGTCCTTCTGTGCGGGCAAAATATCAATCAAGAAATCCGATTGTCCCCGATTGGTGAAATCTACCCTTTCAACACCTGGAGGAAGGTTTTTATAGTAACGGTACAAGTCAGGATTAGCCGTATCGGAATCAAAGGCACGGCAGGGAATGTTGCGGGTACGGTACACATCTAACAAAAATCTAGCAAAACAGCTCTTGCCGACCCCACCCTTATCCCCTGTGACAAATACCATGCGTTTGGAAGATGCTGCTGCCCGTTCTTTAGAGGGAGCTGCTTGGGGTTTCTTCTCGGTTGCTACTGGTGTTGCTGCTGGCTGCTCTACTACTGTTTCGGCCATCGTTATTCTCTCTTTATCTAAATCAATATGAGTGACTACCCCCGGGTTCTGGTGCCAAAACCGATTCAAAAAGCCAGGGTAATACGAATCAATACTGAGGATAATTTTGAACAACAAGAGCAAGCAACCGCAGCATTACTCAACCATCCTCTGGTTCGATTGAATCAGGATGGCAAGCCAATTAAACCCAAGCTGAAAGGAATGACCTGGATTATTGTTGAAGCGATCGTAATTTCAGTAGTTTCCGTGCTTATAACGATTGGATATAGCAGTATAGTTGGGGGTTTGGCTCTACTGATAGGGGCAACAGGGACTGCCATCCATATCACCACAATGGCCCGTGGTTTTATACCCAGGTGGAAGGCGTATCAGATCGCTCTGCAGGAATTTAAGGGGAGCAAGAAGAAGGGCAAAAAACCTGCCAACCTGATCGCTCAAGCATCAGAAACGGCCAAATCTAAACAGCGTTCCAGATTGGTGCGAGCAGCGCTGCAGCAGACCGTCACTGCTGATGGTAGGGATAGTGATGCCAAACGGGGCAGGAGCGAAGCAGCATTGGAGAGGCACCTGCGCTCCCACTTTGGGGACATGATCCATACTGGTCTCACTTGCACCATCCCGAATTTCCCTACACCCTACACCCCCGATTTTGCCCTGATTGAACCCATCTCTGGCCTGCATCTGGATATCGAAATTGATGAACCGTACAATGCTGAAGGTGAGCCGGTGCATTATCTGGGATTAGACGATCGACGCAATGAATTCTTCCTGGAACGCAATTGGATTGTCATTCGCTTTGCCGAAGAGCAGGTGATCCGCTATCCTGATGCCTGCTGCAAGCTGATTGCCCGTATTGTGGCCGATGTAATTGGGGCACCCCAGGGGAGTCCCCAGGCGATCGCCCTTGTAGCCCTGGAGCAGACGAACCCCCTCCCCAGAGTCAAGCATTGGACGCGGAGAGAAGCCAGGGCCATGGCAAAACGGAAGCATCGAGGGAGCTACTGAGCACATGTCAAACCAATCTGATCGTGATATCCAATGCGTCTATTGTGGTTCACCCCACATCCAGTACGACGCCAACTATGGGTTTTACCGTTGTCTGACCTGTACCAAAGTGTGGGGGTATGCGGGGGATGACCCGGATCTTGATGAGGCTGAGGACTATGACGAGGTGATGGAGCAGATTTATCAAACTGATCCAGCTTACTGGGCCAGGTTGAAAGAGGGGATCTGATCAACACAGGAAAGGGCACAAGTTCAACCCTGTGCCCTGCTAGGACTCCCCTGTCCTGCCGCCAGGCAACGGGCTATCGCCTGGTGCTGAGGCAAGAGCCGGAATGGTACCATAGGACAGAATCCTGTCCTGCCTCCGACTACAGGAAATACGATGACAAACGCAAACGGCAATCATGCATCCAGCGATCGGCTTGACCGGGTCGAGCAGCTCCTCGAAGCGATCGCACTTCGACAAGACAGAGGCCAGCGGCAAATGGAGAATTTGCAAGCTAGCCAGCAACAAAGCCAACAGCAAATGGAGGAGCTACAAGCCAGTCAGCGACGAACCCAGCAACAGCTTGATCAATTGCAGCAAGTTGTCCAGGATGGCTTTGTCGAAACAGGCAATCTGATTGCCGAGCTGACTGTCAGTACCGGAAATACTCTAGACGAAATCCGTCAGCGACAGGTAGAGAGTGACCAACGGTTTCTTTCGGCCACAGAGGAATATCGCCAACGACAGGCAGAGAGTGACCAGCGCTTTTATACCTTGCTGGAAGAAGTCAGGTACCTGATTCGCAAACTGCCGGGACCTAATCCTGGAGAAGAATAGGGATTGGAGAGATTTTGGAACAGTGGTGGCTGATGCAGGACGACTGCCAGTGGGCAAGCGAGGCTTTCGATTTTGGGGATGCTTGAGCCTACGTGATTCTATTGAAAGGGTAGATTTTCTACAACTTTTACAGAAAATATGCGACTCCGTATTTTTTGTATTTCATCCAGGTGGCTGAGAGGATTCAGCAGGTTGGCTCGTGCTTTCAATGCAATCGATCACTCATCATCGATAAAAACACCCGATACCTGAGGAGATTCCATCCATGTTGCCCCTCCGTTTTGCCCCCCTACTAAGTCTGCTTGCACCTCTTGCTGTAGGACTGATGCCATCTGCTCCTGCATTGGCTCTGGAAAGCCGTCTCTGCAATGGTTTTGGTGCAACCGATGTGCAGGCTCAGTTCCCGTCCTATCGAGTCGCTGTCTGTATTCAAGGAATGGGACCAACCCATATGAAGGTGCAGGGCTATGGCCAACCCAAAACGATACGGCTCACCAGGGTAGAGATGCTACCAGAGGGGGGCTGGTATTACCAGGCTGAAAACGGCAGCATGATTTATACCTTGACCATCAAGAAGAACGCAATTGCTGAGCTGCAAATTGTGGATGGTGATAACTACTGGAAAGAGGCGACCCGTAGAGTTGAATTTGTTGAGGCCATTCCACCACGGTAGAAACTGCTTCCGTTCTGGTCAGTAGTTCGAGTGGCTAACCCCGATGCTGGCGATATTTGCAGTACGATCAAGGATCAGAGCTGGAGCAAACCTGATGGCCTCTCCTTTTCCTGGCATGGACCCCTATCTGGAAGATTCCCTCTGGCGGGAAGTCCACACTTACTTGATGACGGCTATTGCCAATGATCTGAATGCTCGCCTGCCTGAGGCTTACCGAGCAACTGTAGAGCAGGCCACCTACATTGCTACTACCGGAATAGGTACACCGGATGTCATAATTTTGGGTGACTCCTCTGAGCCAAAGGCTCAGGTGACTGGTGTTCTTGCGTCTGTGGTTGCCCCAGTGCAGGTCGAAGTGCCTGAACCAGAGGAGGTCATCGAACGATGGCTGGAAGTCAGACAGATTGCAACAAACCAGGTAATCACAAGCATCGAAATCCTATCACCCACCAATAAGGTGGACCCAAGGGGACGGGAGCAGTACGAACGTAAGCGCAATCGGGTGCTGGCTAGCAGGACCCATTTGGTCGAAATTGATCTGATCCGATCGGGCAAACCGTTTCCTATCCTGTACATGCCAGCCAGCCGTTATCGCATTCTGATTTCTCGGAGCAGCACCAGACCTGGTGCACAACTGTACCCGTTTAACCTGCCCCACCCTATTCCGGCTATTCCTGTGCCCCTGCTGTCAGAAGATGAGGAACTGTTGCTGGATTTGCAGACTATCCTCAATACGATCTATGACCAAGGTCGCTACCGGTTAGCGATCGACTACAGCCAGGTGCCTCCTCCTCCAGTGCTGACCCAGGAAGAACAGGACTGGATGCGACAGATTTTGGAGTCTGGTCGCTAACACCTGCTGCTGACATTCACAATGAAGGCCAGTATTATGCAGACCTCTGGACTTCTGATCAAGACAGGTCAGGAAGTTTTCCTGTTCCACCAGGGTACCACCATGATGGGGTAGAGGATAGTAGTGAAGGGACTGGTAGTTTTGTAACAGGGATCGGGTTCAAATGAGCACCTGCAGTTTGCGCAGTAGGTGGTTTAGGGGAGAACGCAAATCCTAAAATTTCAGTGGATCATTAAGCCACGAGAAATCGGGGAGACTTATCATGGTTTCCACAAGCAAAACGTTGGAGAGAAAGCTTTTATGGATGTTTTTGAGGAGCGGGGTTAGGTTACTGTCGATCGGTAGAATATCTCATTCATCCATATCGATGCCTCAATCAGCTCACCTCCAATCTATAGTTGGCATGATTGCCAGCATTCTACTGCTTTTGCTGCCCTTTCAGCCATTGCTCCCGGTTGAACTGGGTTTGCTGGAAACGATCGCAGTTGTCACTTCTGCCTGGAGCGTTTGGTTACTGGCTAAGAATAATTTATTCGGATGGTGGATTGGGTTAGTGGGAACAGCCCTTTATGGCTTTGTTTTCTATCAAGCCAAGCTGTATGCCGAGGTTGGTCTACAGGTGTTTTACTTCGTCACCAGCTTGCAGGCCATCTACATTTGGTTAAGGGGTGGGCAGAATCAAACTGAGAGACCTGTGGGGTATGTTTCGAGGAGATGGATGGTTACCGCAGGCATCTTGGCAATCGGCAGTATTTTTGCCTTGAGAGCCTTCCTGATTGCTATTCGAGGAGCGGCACCATTCTGGGATGCTCTGACCACAGTGATGAGCCTGGTTGCTCATCTGTATCTCATGGGTCGTTTTGTAGAGAGTTGGTATCTATGGATTACCGTTGATGTGATTTATGTGCCGCTCTACACTTCCCGGCATTTGTATTTGACCAGTATCTTGTATGGCATCTTTTGCTTGATGGCAATTAATGGCTTGCGGAACTTCCAGCACATCGAGCATGAGCAACGATTGCAAAGGGTTGAGCAGTAGCATGAAGTTGGGCATTACCGTTGGTAAGTTCTACCCATTCCATTTGGGGCATGATTACTTGATCCGGCAGGCCAAGGGCCAAGTCGATCATCTGGTGGTGTTGGTCGGGTACAAACCAACCCAGGAGATCTCAGGTCTAGCTCGAGCGAACTGGATTCGTTTCCTGCATCCTGATGTCGAAGTAATCGAGGTGTTGGAGGATATTCCGGAGGCCCCGGCACCCTGGGCTGAACGGGCATTGGAAGTCTTGCAAGGACGAAAACCAGATTGGGCGTTTACGTCTGAGACGTATGGTGAACCCTGGGCAGTGTTAATGGGAGCAGAGCACCAGGCGATCGACTTGTTGCGTAGCACCGTGCCTATTTCTGGGACCCAACTGCGACAAAATCTCGCAACCTACTGGCAAATGCTGACGCCTCCTGCCAAAGCCTATTTTGCCAAACGGATTTGTGTAATTGGCGTTGAGTCCAGTGGGACAACAACCTTAGCCCAAGCCCTGGCTCAGCATTATCAGACGGTGTGGGTACCGGAATATGGTCGATGGTACTGGGAGGGCAGACGCCATACTCCAAATGCAGACCAGTGGGAGACCTACGAGTTCGTGCAGATTGCTAAAGGCCAGGTAGCTTGGGAGGATGACTTAGCCATGCGGGCAAATTGCCTCCTCGTTTGCGATACTGATCCTTTGGCAACCCATATTTGGCATCGACGATATATGGGGACTGACTCTCAAGCTGTTGAATGTATTGCTGACAGTCGTCACTATGACCTGTATATTCTGACGGCTCCTGATTTTGGCTTTGTGCAAGATGGTACCAGGGATGGTGAGTGCATTCGGCTGCAAATGCATCAGTGGTTTATTGATGTGCTCAATCAAAAAGATAAGCAATTCATCCTTGTTACAGGGGCGCATGATCAACGGATGACCTATGCGATCGCTGCCATTAATTCTCTGCTTGTGTTTCCGGCTCTGGATGCCCCTTAAAATAAGGGACATTGCAGTCAAAATATAAACCAATGTGTGATACTTTTATTGCGCTGGCCGACGCTACGATTGATGGCTCAGTGATTTTCGGCAAGAATAGCGATCGGCCTGCAGGCGAGATTCAAGATATTGTGACCTTCCCTGCTCAATCCTACCCCAAAGGGCAACAGGTTCAATGCACTTATATTGAAATTCCCCAGCTTGAGCAGACCTTTGCAGTAGTTCTATCGAAGCCCAGATGGATGTGGGGAGCCGAGATGGGAGCCAATGAATGTGGAGTTGTGCTTGGTAATGAAGCAGTATGGACGACTCAGCCCTGTCAACCAACAGGACTCCTGGGCATGGATTTGGTCCGCTTGGGGTTAGAACGAGGGGGGACAGCCTTTGCGGCGGTGCAGGTCATCATAAATTTGCTAGAGCAATATGGACAGGGCGGCAACTGTGCTGAGCATTTTTCTTTTACCTACCACAATTCCTTTCTCATCGCAGATTGCCAAGAAGCCTGGGTTGTGGAAACGGCTGGAAGGTATTGGGTTACAGAAAGAGTGACCCAGGGGACACGATCGATCTCCAACAATCTGAGTATTCGAGGCAAAGGGGACTTGCGCCATCCTGAGATGATTGCTGATGCAATAGCTCAAAAGCTCTGCTCAAGCGAATCAGAGTTTGACTTTACCGAACTATTTTCTGAGGGTGGGATTGAAGATTCCCTGTCTCTCGACTCTAGAGCAGGTCGAGTCCGATCGCTATGTCGGCTACATCAGGGGCAGTTCACGATCGAGACTGCAAAATCCATATTGCGGGACCATCAGGGGCATATTTGTATGCATGGAGAGTTTGAAACGAGGGGAAGTCAAATTTCCCGGTTGTCATCCCAATCCTGTGAGCATTGGTTGATTGATCATCCCTTCCCCTGTCAACGGGAATATAAACGGGCAGAATTTCCTGAGACCCTAGCTGTTACCAAGAACTACTACCATGGGTGAAGAAGATCTGTGAGTCGTGGCAATGGAAGCCCATTCAATTGGTTTCCCCAGCGAGTGGGGAGTTCTTAAATACAACTTTCAGTACTTAGGTCTACACAGTGTTTCCATTCAATTGGTTTCCCCAGCGAGTGGGGAGTCAAACACTGCTGTCAGTCCCCAGCAGTACACAGGCCGTTTCCATTCAATTGGTTTCCCCAGCGAGTGGGGAGCCTGCCAATAAACTCACGATCTCAGGCTCCTGTCAGGTTTCCATTCAATTGGTTTCCCCAGCGAGTGGGGAGCTACACAGAAAACCACGCGGGGTTCGAATACGATAACTGGCAAATCGTGTTTCCATTCAATTGGTTTCCCCAGCGAGTGGGGAGGAGTCATTTAAGTCTACTCAGATTATTTCTGGCAACCCTAACCGGTTTCCATTCAATTGGTTTCCCCAGCGAGTGGGGAGGCTGCTTTGTCAGATCGATGGACCGAGCCCATAATGTTTCCATTCAATTGGTTTCCCCAGCGAGTGGGGAGTTTTCCGACTCTTCGATTAACACATCCACAGACCGGATTGTTTCCATTCAATTGGTTTCCCCAGCGAGTGGGGAGTTTCCCGTAAAATGCGATGCCACAGTAAGTCAAGAGATTAGTTTCCATTCAATTGGTTTCCCCAGCGAGTGGGGAGTCGAATATTTCGACTCCTGGGCTGGCAGCTTTGGAGTTTCCATTCAATTGGTTTCCCCAGCGAGTGGGGAGTTTGGCCACGATCGCAGCCACGCGCCCATAAATCTCGTGTTTCCATTCAATTGGTTTCCCCAGCGAGTGGGGAGCTACTGGCAGTTCCCTTACAACCAATTGGAGTTGGGGAAAGGTCCGGGGTTTCCATTCAATTGGTTTCCCCAGCGAGTGGGGAGAACTCGATACTGACAAAGGTCCAGTTTATTTCGTTGAATCGGTTTCCATTCAATTGGTTTCCCCAGCGAGTGGGGAGCCCATTGATAGAAGCAGAAGGGACAGAGCAAATCGAGTTTCCATTCAATTGGTTTCCCCAGCGAGTGGGGAGATCGTGGCTCAGGATCTGGAGGAAACGATAAAGGCTAAGGTTTCCATTCAATTGGTTTCCCCAGCGAGTGGGGAGGGTCCTAGTACATCTAATGTAAACAAACAGAAGTATTTAGCAGTTTCCATTCAATTGGTTTCCCCAGCGAGTGGGGAGGTTAAACGGGCGATCGCGCACTTTTTGCAGCAGCACTACTGTTTCCATTCAATTGGTTTCCCCAGCGAGTGGGGAGGTACTATTTTCTATAATTTGCTGGAGAGTTTTTAGCTGTTTCCATTCAATTGGTTTCCCCAGCGAGTGGGGAGCCAAGCGTTGATCAAGTCCTCATCTGTTTGCGGCTGAGTTTCCATTCAATTGGTTTCCCCAGCGAGTGGGGAGCTGAGAAACTGATCAGTTGGTCTCTCTATAGTGTCTGGCAAAGGGTTTCCATTCAATTGGTTTCCCCAGCGAGTGGGGAGAAGATAAAAGATTCACTGGACTACATAGCTCCAAGGCTTATCCTCAAGTTTCCATTCAATTGGTTTCCCCAGCGAGTGGGGAGTCCGCATTGGCTGGTGTTAGCCCTGCTATGGCAGAGTCTAGAGTTTCCATTCAATTGGTTTCCCCAGCGAGTGGGGAGCGAACAAGCAGGATACCAAACTCTCAATCCCATCAGTGTAGAGTTTCCATTCAATTGGTTTCCCCAGCGAGTGGGGAGGACTACCCGACTTCCTGGGAAGAGTCATACTACAGTTTCCATTCAATTGGTTTCCCCAGCGAGTGGGGAGCTGAAATTCAAAAATTATACCCCGACGCTCGCTTTTATGTTTCCATTCAATTGGTTTCCCCAGCGAGTGGGGAGTGGCCAGTAACCAGATTGAGGTTTCGGCAACCAGGGGGGGAGTTTCCATTCAATTGGTTTCCCCAGCGAGTGGGGAGTCATTCAGTACCCGCTATAAATACCAATCAACAAAGGAGAAGTTTCCATTCAATTGGTTTCCCCAGCGAGTGGGGAGACCCAACGACAAGACCGAAGACCACTGGGTTAAACGTTTCCATTCAATTGGTTTCCCCAGCGAGTGGGGAGGCTCAGACGGGGAGTGCATCGCCGATCCGAAAGCTATGTTTCCATTCAATTGGTTTCCCCAGCGAGTGGGGAGAAAATTCCGCAAATCTATCAAGCCAAAAGTAGTTAAGGGTTTCCATTCAATTGGTTTCCCCAGCGAGTGGGGAGTACACTAGTTGAATCTCAGGAAACAGTCTGGCGAGTTCACCGTCCCAAGTTTCCATTCAATTGGTTTCCCCAGCGAGTGGGGAGCAGCGATCGTTGCCCGTCAGCGTAGTGGCCAAATTGTTTCCATTCAATTGGTTTCCCCAGCGAGTGGGGAGGATGAATTCCAAGCCGGTCGAGGGGCTTACTATTGTGTTTCCATTCAATTGGTTTCCCCAGCGAGTGGGGAGCTGACGATGGAAATCCCGTTCCCCGCAGAATCTTTTTGGAGTGCGTTTCCATTCAATTGGTTTCCCCAGCGAGTGGGGAGTTCGACTTGCACCGAGGAAAGCATCAGGATGGCGTTTCCATTCAATTGGTTTCCCCAGCGAGTGGGGAGGACGTTCCTGGAGAGCAGTATCAGAAACAGTGCAGAAGTTTCCATTCAATTGGTTTCCCCAGCGAGTGGGGAGCCCCTGATTCGCTTCCCCAGTCCCCACCACACCTTTGCGTTTCCATTCAATTGGTTTCCCCAGCGAGTGGGGAGAGTGCCAATTCTCCTTCCAATCGCCGTCTTCTATCCGGGTTTCCATTCAATTGGTTTCCCCAGCGAGTGGGGAGGGGCAAGCTTGATTGCTGCAGGATTGAAGCAGTACGAAACTCGTTTCCATTCAATTGGTTTCCCCAGCGAGTGGGGAGTCCACAGTATGACCCTAATAAACTCTTTATAGAAGATAGTACAGTTTCCATTCAATTGGTTTCCCCAGCGAGTGGGGAGAGTTAACTCTATACTTTCACCTAGATTAGAAACAGTTAAGGTTTCCATTCAATTGGTTTCCCCAGCGAGTGGGGAGCAAAAAGTACAGCATCTTTGGATTTTCCGCTCGGGTTGTTTCCATTCAATTGGTTTCCCCAGCGAGTGGGGAGGGCTTACGGAGTGTCTGTGTCCAACATGATTAAAATAACGTTTCCATTCAATTGGTTTCCCCAGCGAGTGGGGAGTCAATACGCTGACAAAGGCCGCATCGTGCGAGCACTTGTGGTTTCCATTCAATTGGTTTCCCCAGCGAGTGGGGAGTACTTGATGTTGTTGTTGAGTGGGTTGTTGACAAGTTTTGCAGTTTCCATTCAATTGGTTTCCCCAGCGAGTGGGGAGCGCAATGCCGAGGTCAGAGGCCGCCATCATGTTCTTGTTTCCATTCAATTGGTTTCCCCAGCGAGTGGGGAGTTCAAATGCTGCTGGAGCTGGCAGGACTCTTGACTCTCGGGTTTCCATTCAATTGGTTTCCCCAGCGAGTGGGGAGCCTATCTGAACGAGTATATGAGTGAAGAGATTCCTCTGTTTCCATTCAATTGGTTTCCCCAGCGAGTGGGGAGTATCCTGCGGGTCTTTACCGGGGGGAGCCACCGAGGGGTTTCCATTCAATTGGTTTCCCCAGCGAGTGGGGAGAATACCAGCATCAAGATTGCTGTTGCTTTGACTGGACAGATTAATGTTTCCATTCAATTGGTTTCCCCAGCGAGTGGGGAGTGCAGGGAAGCTTTGATCTTGTGCTCAGCGCTATACGCGCAATCCCTGCCTGTTTCCATTCAATTGGTTTCCCCAGCGAGTGGGGAGACCCAGCGATCGGTTGCGGCTAGCAGGAGGACCGCACCGGTGGCGTTTCCATTCAATTGGTTTCCCCAGCGAGTGGGGAAATTTGAGCCTCAGTCTGCTGTTGCCGCTTCTGGCCGTTTCCATTCAATTGGTTTCCCCAGCGAGTGGGGAGATCAAAACATCTGAACACTGAATCCGAACGCCGCTATTGTTTCCATTCAATTGGTTTCCCCAGCGAGTGGGGAGTCGTATGATGAATCAAATTCGGGAAAATGGTTCTACCTCGTTTCCATTCAATTGGTTTCCCCAGCGAGTGGGGAACTCAATTTGGTAAGTTCTGTCGTTTCCAAACTCCTCGTTTCCATTCAATTGGTTTCCCCAGCGAGTGGGGAGAACGATTGAGGCTGGCCTGCCTTTATTAGAACAGGACGTTTCCATTCAATTGGTTTCCCCAGCGAGTGGGGAGATCAAAATAATGGGTAATCCAGTTATTTCTTATAAGGACGTTTCCATTCAATTGGTTTCCCCAGCGAGTGGGGAGGAGGGCAAGGAGAAAAGAGATGTTCTTAGTCAAAGAAGCCCAGTTTCCATTCAATTGGTTTCCCCAGCGAGTGGGGAGGATGCAGGTCAATACATAGGTTTGTGGATACTTCCGGGTTTCCATTCAATTGGTTTCCCCAGCGAGTGGGGAGTGGACCTGACCAAGGTGTTTCCCAAGTTGGCAGAAATTGAGTTTCCATTCAATTGGTTTCCCCAGCGAGTGGGGAGCTTAGATAATTGAGGTGATATGGAACCATCGAAACGAAAGTTTCCATTCAATTGGTTTCCCCAGCGAGTGGGGAGCGGAACACGTAGCGATGTGTCCCTAATAGGGATTATTGCCAGTTTCCATTCAATTGGTTTCCCCAGCGAGTGGGGAGAGAAGGCCGCTTGCTTGCTCAGTGCTGGCCATGCCGCGGTTTCCATTCAATTGGTTTCCCCAGCGAGTGGGGAGCCTAGCTCTTGGAACCTGGACCTGTTAAAGCATCCAGACACCATTTGCGAGGGATAGAGATTTTCCAGTGCATAGCACCTGCCATCATTGTATCCGAAACTGTAGAAATCCATACCAGGTAAGGCATCGAAGGTTACAACGAAAGAACTGGGATTCCAGGCATTTTCCTGATCCCTCGCAACATGACCTATACGATCGTTGAACCAGGCATCTGAGTCACCGGTGGATCTCCCCAAACTTCCACCTGCAGCAGCGTATGCCGCGAAAGTGGGTAGAACCTGATACTATCTACATCCTCTTTATACTTTTTTCTCAACCGTTGCCGCAATTCATCATATTTGTCTGGTGCTAGAACACATTCAAACACGCTGTATTGAACCCGTTGCCCATAGCCCTCTAAGAGATCTGAGATCTTCTTCCGTCGCTTGTCGCAGGGAATGTCATACGTGATGATGTAGAAAAGCATGGTTTAGCGGATCAGATAAGGCTTGTATCCCTGAGCAGGATTATAAACAAACTGCTTATAAGCTTTAACTTGTTGCATCAACAGCCCCCAGCGGGGTTGCTCCTCCTCATCAATTTGTAATTGCTCTTCCATCCGCTGCAGAAAAGCCCGCAAAAATTTCTTCCGCCCCATATCCTTGAGGTAACACCCCCCATCATGGTATTCAAAATCCTCGTCAGCTTTGACGATACCTCGATTAGCCAGATATAACACCAGAGAATCAACCACAGGGGCTCGAAACTCCTCAATCAAATCAGAAGCGAGAGCCGCATGGCGTTCACTCCCTTGATGTAAACAAGCTTGGTAAGGATCAAGCCCCTGTAACTCGATCAGGGAGAGTAAATGATTCCAGAGAACCTGATAGCCGAAACTGAGCATCGCGTTCACAGGATTACCAGGAGGGCGGCGCGATCGGGCAATAAACACCAACCCGTCCCCGGTTAAACAGTCCCCAAAGGCACTGAAATAACTGGCAGCACCTGCGCCTTCCATCCCCATGAGCTTGTCCAGTGTGGCGGCCTGCCCCGCTTGTTCAATCAGATATTCCAGGCTCTGGATGGCAAAGGTACTGGCATCTGAAGGGCGGCGGCGTTGTTGCCGCTGGAGAATGACTCTGCTATTGCGGAGCTTTGCCTGCACGATCGTTCGGGCAACGACCAGACGATCGACTTCAAGCAGTTGCTGTTGATAGCGAGACAAATGACGATAACCTCGTTCAACGGGCAAAATCCGACCATAGCAATATCCCATGCGGGAGAGATAGGCGATCGGAATATCCCGTTGCAGGCAGGCGCGGATTACCTGGGTCGTCACCTGGGACTGCCCAAAGATGAGGATTTGTTCCAACAGTGGCAGTTGGACTTCATCCAGAATAGTCTCTCCGCGTTTGATCAAGACCAGCTCTTTTTGGAGAGACAGGTAACAGCCCTGCTGAGAAACGTACAGCGTGCGCATAGATAGCTGGGTTAACGCCGATCCAGATCTCTCGGATCGGGCTGGCGGAGTTGCGATCGCTGGGATTCTGCCATCAGATCTGGCGATGGAGCACTGGGGGCCAAAAATCTAATGATGCGATCTGCGACAGTGGCGGTGGCATAGGTGGCCACGGTGACCAGCAAGGTGTTAATGATGACGGCTGCCAGTCCTAGAGGGGCAATGAGCAGAATCACCAGGGTGATCGCCCCATTGACCGCAGCAATGGAGAAATTGCGGACAACTGCCGCACGGGATGAGATATACATGGGTCATTCCTGGGTAAAGTGAATAGCGGACCAATGCACCCGAACGCAGATCAGCAAGTATTTGCTACATGGGGAACCCTCCACAGCAGGAAGCCATACTAATTCAGAGTAGCCAAAATTTCCAATCCGTTGTTTCCTCACAAGGGTCTGGGTGATGCTTGGGATTAGAGAGTTGCGATCGCACAGGACATTTAACTCAGAGACGATTGCATGGCCTGATCGAGTAAACTACAAATGTGTTGATTCAGTAGATCGAAGGGATTCTCACCGGGTAAGGGTGCGATTGCCTTCAAGATAGTTTTCAGATGCTTCTGCAGGGTATCCAGATCCTGAATCTCAGAGACTCCCGCCAAACGATGCACCAGGTCATTGCGATCGTCAATATATTTTTTCAAGTCTTTCAGGATAGGTAATAGGGCCAAGTACTCTGGATAGCGTTCCAGAATAGCCATCATTAAAAAGGCATTCAAAAATCCAGTTAACCGTAGAGGTTCCCCTTTAGGCGTCTTACATTGGCGCAGATATGCCATCAAAGTTCCTCCCTCCACTGCTGCTAAATCTCGCCAGACATCTTCTGGTGTTCGATCTTTCCCAGTTCGTAAATCAACTGGAATTTTGGCCTCGATCAATGCTCTCAAAGAGGTTTCTTGAAAAGAAGAAAGGAGAACCAGAAATTCGGCATATTCCCGATTTTTGAGTTTGGTTTGACCATTGAGATAACATTCCCTCGCTAAGGCTGTATAGCTACGCTGACGTAATGCTGCAATTTCTTTAAACCATTGTTGATCAAGGATTGCTTTGTAAGGTTGGATTGCTTGATCAGCCCGATCGAAGTCAAAGGCCATCCGACAATGCCCATAATTGAGCAGAGCCATCACTAATTCTGAGTTAAAATAACTGGCCTGAAAGCTAACTAATGCACCACTATAGTTGTAGTCTTGTACCTGCCGCTTGATCACCTTTAAGTCAAATTCATGCTTAAGAATGTTCACATCATCTCTGAAAACTCTGGCCTGTCCAGGTTGCAGTTCTTTAGGGTTACGAACCTGCCAAACGTGACTATGGGGTGCATAGCCTGTTGCCTGTAAAATGGCCCAACAGGATTTCATAGCCGGAGTTCCTGACGAGCCATTGAACTCCAATGTGTCTTGGACCGTTTGGTGCTTCCAGGCTTGTTCAACTGCTTGACGCGCTTCCTGAACTGCTAAAGACTGATTAATCGGATCTTGAGAGAAGGCTTCACTGGCGGCAAGAAGGCTAACAGTGTCTTCTTTGAGGTTTTTGATCTCTGACAAGAGCCAGTCTTTGGTATCGATCGCATTCTGCTGAGTGCCATCAGTATGCAATAGAAATACACGCTTTACGATATGGTGATTTGCGAGTAGATGATGCACCAGGGTGACGATCGACCCTTCAGTTTCAGTTTTGGCGAAGGGGTCTTGCTGTCCGACAAAGGAAAGAATGATACTGGCCATAGGGTTGTGCATCAAAGAATAGTGGAGCAAGTATTAGATCGTACCAAGTCCAAGGCTCTAGCGCTAATCCTGCTCGTTGAGATGCTGTGGTTTTGAATCGACTATGCTGCCAGATCCAGTTGAAATAACCCATGACTAATCGGGTTGTGACCTTAGTTTGTTCCCAGAGCTTACCAAACTGATTTTGTCTACGATGCCACCGTCCTATTTGTTGTCTCATGATTCCATTGGTTTTCTCCAATCGTTGTGTCTTATCTTGACCGATGTAGTGGAGGATTTCCGGTGGTAATACTCTTTCATACCCTCCCCAGTCATCACTATTCCACTGTTTACAGGCAGTCTTTCCCTCGCTACTAACTACCAGCTCCTCAATCAATTCATCGGTGTGCTTTCCCACCCGGGCCGCCAGGACCAGACCACTTGAATCAGCTAGACTCACCCCAATCCAGCAATCACCCCTTTCTAACTCCTCTGAGCAGCATTGCTTTTGTTTTTTGCACAAACGACCACAGTTCATCTGCACTGACTTCTTCTGTTTCAACGGCTTGCACTTGGGCATTATGCACCAATTGGGCCTGCTGACTCGCGGCACGAATAATGCTCACAACCGTATTGTATGCAAGCCCACTCGTGCGGCTAATGCCTCTTAAGCTGCTGCCTTCGCTATGGGCTTGTAACACTTGCCGAATTTGTTCTGGAGTGATTTGACGATGATAGTATAGGGTATCAAATCGCTCGTTGAACGTTTGCTGGCACTGGGGGCAAAAGTAGCGTTGGCTCCCATTCGGAGCTTTTCCGTGCTTGTGGGTGCTAGGATGACTGCAGAGCCTACATTCCATAGTTTGTGCTTAAAAGTAGACAGACCTCTATTTTACTCAACCCACCATGCTCTGACGCACAACCAAAAGAGCTATGGATTCGGGCTTTGATACAGAAATGGCGTGCTTAAATTATTGAAGGCATTTCTGATTTTCTGAACTTCTGTGCAATAGCTGATGTGAATATCGTGTAATCGTCTAGGAAATATACTGCTTCGTTTATCCAGAATTAAGTTAAAACCTCGACCAATGGAAATGCCAATCTGATCGGTAAAAAGAAAACGATCGTGGATCATCTGTCTACGCTGCTCTTCTTCTTTGACAAAGATCTGAAATTTAGGAAGTAAATCTCTCATGTTCGCTTCCAAATTTTGAAATGCAGTGATGGCACGATTCCTGTCAAATAGAGGTTGGTTTGGATAGGGTCGAGTGAAAATACCTGTGTAGATTTTCACAGTACCGGATTCTCCTAATCTCGACTCCCGTTTAAACACGTCTAAAATCCATTCCAGAGCGAGTTGATACTGATCTGCATTGCTTTCTAAAATAGAACGTCCAATATAGCGATCGTAAAGCTCTATTCTCGCAGCATCCCTAAACAAAGGAATCAGGATTTCTTGCTCGAATTTTTGTTGCCGTCCTACTCCCGGTGGATAAAAGCGATCGCGCCTCTCAAGGGTTTGACAAAGCTTGTTGTTGAGGGTGTACTCATTAATATCAATAATGTTTGTCAGAGTATTGGCAAGCTGTGTTCTTGCTGTTGCAAAACAGGGAGTGGGATTGACAGAGCAACCCTTGCATTCTTGCCGAGCCACCACGAATTTTGTTGGGTAGTCTTGAACGATTCTCAAATGAGGATCACATTGCTTTACGGAGGTTGATACTGGTTGGGATTGACCCGACAAAGAAACGGCAATAATCCGCTTCTGATCAGAGAGTCGGTTCAAAATGCTTATAGCACTATCTTTGAATCTTTGTGGCCATTTGTCTAAGACCTTTTGCATTGAATGCAAATCCTCTACGAGAACTACACTCGTTTGCTCTAGCTGCCGTAAAAGCCCTATCACTAGGCTATAAGTAGCGGGTTGGTTATCTAGGATTGAGGTAAAAATAGAGGGTAACAGTACTAAGCGATACAGCATATCAACTAAACCTCTCCTTGTAGCCTTCCTCAAAGAAACCATTAGGCCATTCGTCAATAAAATAGCCTTCTTCATCGAGCCTTAAGAGCTTGCATTTTGCTCCATCGGCTGTGCGATCGACGTAAATCACAGAGACATCTTCTACATCTAGCTCTCCTTTGCGAATAAGTTTTTGTAGCCTGAGCATAAGATGTTCGCTATGAGTTTCAATGATAAAATCATTGTAGAAAGGCTCCTTGATGCACTCCGCCAGTAAAGATCCCAATTCAGTTTGTAAGCGCGGATGAATATGGATCTCTGGTTGTTCAATCATGATGATTTTGCCTGAGGAAGCCATACTCTGGATAATAATGGGGAGAACTTGACTAATCCCAAAGCCCACATCCAGCATGCTGACATTAACATCGGTGAATTGATCAACCAAACGTAGAGCAAAAATGTCACTGAGTTGGGCTGTGTCTTGGCTGGTAAATTTTTCGACTTTGAGTTCATATTTCAAGTCAAAATCCTTCAATCGCTGATTTACTCGCTCTAAAAGATCAGGACGTTTGAATAACAAGTCAGAAATGCCCTTTCCCGTTTTACCCACTTGTTCACTGGTGTTGCCGCTAAAAATATAGAGCCGTTCAGGATAGTCTCTTAGAGGAGCGATGTAGATGATCTCTCCTAAAAAAACTCTCAGCAGGTTTGCTGCTTCTATAGTTAAGTTACTTAAGGCTTCAAAGGTGCCTAGTCGTTGATGGAGTTTAAATAAATGGATAATTTCTAATGGAAAAAATTCTTCAAATGAGAAAAATTCTTTCTGCCATTCACCTGGATTGTCTGGCAGAAAGTTACGATACCCCATAAAGGAATAGGAAGTGACTTTGAGAAAATCTTCGATCGCCTGAGCCAGGGTATATGTTTTCAAGCGTTGATCCAGGTCGATTAAATACTCCATTTCGTCAATACAGTCAGCCAGAGGAGATTGCGATCGCTGATCTGGTTCAATCTGTTCCAGTTCTTGCTTCAAAGGAGCAATTTGTTTGGCTAAAGCATCTGAAATCTTTTTCTTCTGGTTAGCTGTAATGGATTTAAGCTGCTGCCAAGCCTTGATCGCATCATTGGTTTGATGACGAAATAGGTCAAGTAACTTCGGTTGACCATTCTTCCACCAGTTTTGCCAAAAGGGATGTTCAGAATGAACGGTATCAACAGTCAACACCACGTTGTTACCAGCTGTTTCTTCTCGATAAGTAACAATGGGAATATCTTCACGGTCTTGAAACAGGTCAACAGCAGAGAAGATTGGTATGTTTTTTTGCTGATCATAGGCAAAAGTAATCCTTAAGCCCAAGTTTGGCGAATCCCCGACTTTGAACACCACTTTAATGCCGAAGGGTTGGTTCACGTCATGGCGATGGACGAACTCCCGATAATTTCCCAGATTGGTGAGCTTGCCTTTAGGTAGTAAGCGCACATCCGTACTTTCTGCTTCTTCCAAGGTCTGTTTCAACAACAGCAATGATTGCAAAATTGAGCTTTTGCCAGAAGAGTTGGGTCCGTAAATCAATGTGATCGGACGAATGGGCAGCGGATCGGTATCCCCAAAAGCTTTGAAGTTGGTTAACTGGTATTGCCGTAGCATTAGGTCAGCCCCCAGATTTGAGCATGGTTTTGGCGACTGGTTTGGGACTGAAGTTCCCGGAGGTATTGCTGACGAGGATTTTGAGTGGCTCCAAATACTGTTACGACCTGATAATCCCCCAAATCGGCAATCCAAACCGGTGAGGGTTTCACCTTAGCACCCAAAACCGCACCACAGAGATCTGGATCGTAGTTGCCATTTTTCTTCAGTTCTTCACTGTGGAGAACGGCTAAGGCATAGGGCTTGCTAAAGTTGCTCTTGCCTGTGCAGACGACAATCCGACAGTTGGCATCAACGGCTTCTGTCCATTTATCGCGCCGAACCTCGCCCAAGGCACGGGGTTGATTGGGGTTGAGAGACTGATTGGTCAGTTGGCTTAATGCCTGATAAAAATCCTGCAAATGTTGGTGAAAGAGTTTTTGGAAACCCTGAACCGTATCTGGCAACTCCCAAAACTTATCCTCACTATCAGGGCTGAGAGTTGAGCCACGCCACCAAGGGGCGCGACCATTTTCGCGGTTTTGTCGGGAGTAGCAGGGCCGTCTGGCTCCCTGACCAATACCACCCAAATGGAACATCATCCAGAGCAGATGTTTGAATAACGCCTTGATCGCATCTTGTTGTTTTTTCGCGGTTGGGGCTTCTGAAGAACAGTCCAACACCAAGGTGCCAGATTGCTCACCACAAGGGTCGTTCTTGCCTTGAAAGTTAGAGCGGGCTTCCGGCTGTACCACCTTGCCATCGATGATTCTGACGGTCACCCACCCTCTGGTTTGAGGTGTAATCGAACCAAAGAGAATCGCTTCTAAGGCTTTGACCTCAGATGGAGGTGATACAGATTTGCCTTCACGAATGGCTTTCAGATAGGGTTCTAGCGATCGCTCAGTGCCCACAGGCAACACACCTAATGCAAAGGCTCGGAACCAGTACCGCAGCATGGACTTGAAGGCAACCGATCGCACCTCGGCATCGGGTTGTCCCCGCATTTGCCATTCATTGCGGCGATCGTTCCAGTTCCATTGGGTAAACCGTTGCCGTCCATGAATCAGTTGTCCTTCCAGGATAAAGTCTACGGAGAAAAAGCCTTTACTGGCGGCTTGCCCTGCCCGCACCAGACTGCCGTAGCCTGTGTTCACCTGGGAGCCAATTCCCGCTTGCAAGCCATTGGTTAACCATTGCTCCACCTGGCTACGAATTTGCTCAAACTCTTCTGGTTTGCATTGACTAGCCCGCCGAATCCCAATCAAAAACGTCGCCTCTTTGAGTGAGAAAAAGGAATTGGGATTGGGGGAATAGTCCAGCACATCTTCTTTCCATCCCCAAATATTGTTTGCCATGTCGATGGTTAAACCTCCTGCTTGCCCCGATGCGACAGGTAGGGGGTAGGCATCGAGAAAAATGATTTTGCCTGCTTTTTCTTTACTTTCTTTGCTATCCAGATCGCCAAAATATTTGCGAGACACGTCTTTTTCTGCGTCTTCCCATGAATGCCCTTTTGCCGCCAAGTCTCGAATTGCTTGAGCACGAGCCACACCACGCAGGGTACTAGAAGGGATATAAGGCATTCCTAGGGCATCAAAGGCAGGCAGAAGAATACTCTCTGGTCCACGGTGTCCACCGACACGAATCCGCCAAGCCGATTTCACTTGAAAATAGTTGCCTTTACCCGCAATTTGCTTAGTGCGTTCAGTCAATGTAGTCAAACGCTCTCGGTAGTTAGCTCCCTCCTCTGCCAGTTGCAGCAGTTGCACCTTAGTATTGGCATCCTGGGTTTTGTTGTCAGTGAGCGATCTCATCCACCGCAAATATTCCACAAAACTAGCCGAGGGATGAATCTCTTCCGGTGGTTGGGCTGGATTCAGCCAAGGAGAGGTTTCTGGTAGTGGGTTATTACCATTGCCGCCATTGCCACCCCCACGATTGCCGCCACGGTTCCCACCGCCCCCTTTAACATCGGGAAGTACTTTCTTGGTCTTGCCTGTGTCTGCTGCTGTCCTTTGAGTAGGTCGCTCGGTTGCATTAGGACGTGCCGTTGGGTTTGGGCGTGATTGACCAGGACGACTCGGACGTTCAAACACCATAATCAATCGCCTCCTTTGATATCCCAGTACACAGCACTTGCCCAAAAGCTAAATTCTTGTGCTAGGGCTAATCCCAATCCTGTTAGCCCAAGATAATCATCAACATCCATACCAACCAAGGTATTCAAACCATCTGTCCCAGACAACTTAGATTGTTCTACCAATGTTTCCAGGCATCTGAAGTATTCCTGAACAACTTGCTTTTTTCCCTTTTTATCCTCACTAATGGCTTTTTCCTCAGCCTTCAGACGCAATAATCCCCAAGTTGCAATGTAGGTGTACAGCTCAACCGCTTGATTTTTCTGTTCTTTGAGCCGCTCCTTCCGTTTTGCCTCATCGCCTTGATTTTGCTCTTGCTCGTCTCGCAATCCCTGCAAAGACTCATAAACAGGCTTCCCGATCGTGCGTGGGTCAAAACTCATACGGTTGCCTCCTGTTTAACGCCTGCCTCACTAGACCACTGCTGCACAAAACCACGCCCCAGGCTCTCTTGTCCGCCAATTTGCATAACTGCATTGTCAGTCAAGATCTGATTAAACTTCTTTTGTAAGTCTTGAGCCTGTCCAGTTGCCTGCGATGTCACACCCCAAGGGAAATACATCAGCGTATCCGGTGGAATTGCTTCTTCGTACCGGAAACCGCCATTCACCGTTTTATGCTCATCCAACTTAACCTTCACTTGCCGCCACAAACTCATCTGAATCAGCGTGGTGCAGTGCTGATCAGGCAAAATTAAGGCGTGATCAATACTCCCTATTTCTGATTGAGGAATCCATGTCTTTAGATCACTTTTGGGTTTTAAGCTTGCAGACTTAAGAATCGCATCCTTAAGATAAACAGGCTTACCCTGAGCAAAGTTATTGCTGTAGGGTTCAGGGGCTTTTTCAGTTCTGCCGTTCAATCTTGCCCAACGTTGCAGCAACATGGGAGAACTTACCCACACCACACCATGACTGAGGGATGGCACAGGCAACCAAAGAATCGATGCATCGCCAATCCAAAGACTGCCTTGAGTCAGGTTTGTATCGCTGCTACTCCCCGTTACATCATCAATCGTATTGCCCCACAGCCTATTCCGTTCTACTTCTGGAGTCAGCGATCTCAACTTACCCCGGATTGTGCTTGAGGGAATATAGGGCAAATTAGTATGGGACTCACGCGCAATCCCCAAAAGGTTGCCTTCCTGGGTCGTACCTCCTGTATGCAAAGGCGAGAGGAGATAAAGATAAACAAGATTACCGAGCATAAAGTGACCTGAGTTGATGAGTATTGACTATGGCAAAACGGTTACAGAACCAAATTGACGGAAATGTTGATCAAAGGCGAATGCCTGAGCTACCTTGAGTTTTTCCATCACCACCTTGCTGGTACAATCGGTAAAGCTCCAGTCTTTATCAGAAAACTGACGAAACACTTGCCATGACTGTTGAACCTCTGCCTCAGTTAGGTAATGAACGGTAGCCAGCGCACCAGAAAAAAAGCTATCTCCCAGAGCCATCGCCCGTTGGTTTTCTCGTCGCATTCTCAACAGTGTTAGCGTTTCATCGATGACATAATCTGTCGTGATTAGCGGTTGTGTATTCTGGTTCAGCCAGATAGATGCAATCTGATAATCGGCATCTGAGGGAACGACACTCGCAAACCAAGCACCCGTGTCAACAAAAATCATGGTTTGTCTCCAGTGGAATACAACAAGGAGTCATGATCGCGGTTAGAAAAAACTTGGTTGTCGGATTCTAGGGGTAGTGCCGCGATCGCTGCCAGGATTTCAGCGGGGGTTTTAGCTGTTGAGTCCGTTTCAGTCGGGGTAATCACAACCGAAACGTGGGTACCTTCTGGAAGAGCGATCTCCTGAATCGGTTTCAATACCCCGTCTTCATAAATTGCTTCAACTGTTAAGTTCATCTTGTTTGCCTCCTGTTATGCTGTTTTGATTATTCGAGCCTGCATACTCAACGCGAAAGTTGTTGAAATCCCCACTCATATAGGGATTTCAAGAGTAAAGTGTCTGGAGGATGCCAGCATTTTTTGATTACTGTTTCCAAAACTGTCATCATCAAGTCAACTGTTGAAGTTTTAGGATCTACGGGCATCCCCGATTTTGTCCATAGTGATCGAATTTCCGTTTCATTGATCGATTTACCTTCGTGAATGAGTTGGTTACGCTTCTCACGAATTGCATCAAGCAGTTTGTACCAGGAGCTAGTGTCATTGAATTTATGCAAAGTCAACCAAGCATCAATTAATTCCTTAAAGCCTGGGGTGTAGTCCTCCGGCCTTCCTCGATAGTTGTCTTTGGGGATAATCAGCTTCTTAGTCAACCAGGTTTCTGTTTTTGCCCGAATTGCTAACAGACGCTCCAACAGTTGGGCAAATTGCAGAAATGCGGTTGTCCAGTTTTCGCGGTTGGTTGCCAACTCGATTAGTACAACCATTTCCCAGGCTTGACGATACCTGGATGCTGGGGTTGTTTTGGGTGAAAGAATTTCTTGAAGCTGGGTTTGCCAGGTCTGAAGCTCGTTTGGAAGCACCAGTTTGTGTACTGCGTTGGAGCGTAGCCAGGAGTCTCGCAGGACTTTGAATGCTTTCTCTAACTCCAGATTACTCACCAGGGTCAGATGTTCTGCTAGTTTGTAAACAACTTCAAAGCGATCGCGATGAGCTGCTAACCAAACCTTAGCTTCTGCAAAATCTCCCCGTCGCCATGCTGAGATAATTCGTTCTCGCTCCACAGGCCAAAAATAGCTTCCTAGAGCTACGACATTAAACTGATCAGAAATACAGGCATTGCTGTTATTTTGAGCATCTAACTCAAACAGAGGGGTAGGTTCAACAGGAATCACTTGCTCCACAGGGCATTGTCGCATCAGAGCGGCAGCACAAATTTCCAAAGTGTTAGCGATTTGGGGAACAGAACCCTTCGTTTGGATTAGTAATGTGAGATCTTGCGCTTCATCCTTTGAAAGGCGATCCAGGGCATATTGCAAAATAAACCCTTCAACTTCTTGCCGAATCGCATCAATCTGGTTAACCGCCACTACAGGGTTCCACACATCTACCTGAATTTGGGGATAAAGCTGACGCAGATTGCCCGCCATCAGTTCTGTCAACCACAGGGTATCAGCACGACGAAAATTCCAGGTAACGGTTTCTGGTTGGTCGGTTCCCCATAAAATAATATGGTCAAGTCCATCTCGGACAGATTTGGCAATAATCTGATCATCCAACAGCAACTTTACCCTGGAAAAGTCTGATTGGGATACGCACTGCTGGTAAACTTGCTCTCCCAGATGCCTTACACTCCAAGGAAATTCAGGTCTAGCGGTATTACTGTGATAGCCACGCTCAATGCCTAATTCCTGAGTATAAAGTTGATCAATATGTTGGGGATGCCCCCGATCTCCATCGGCACCGAGCGATCGTACAATGCCATCTTTGCATTTCCACCCAACCTGACGAGTTCCAACTGTGATAATCAGTGTTTTCATGTTTTTTCGTAGATTGAAGATCTGACGATTAAAATCGCAGCTATACAGGCAATGTCCGCCTACGCGGACTGGACTTGTTGCTCTATTGTTCACCTGCAAAAATAGGCTGGCTAGAAACTGGCAGTGTGGGAAGTTCCCATTGAGGGGTTAGGGTGTGTTGCTTATGGTGACCGGGTTGGTTGCGGATATAGTTAGCCACGAGATCGAGGTGTTCATGACTAACGCTAAAGGCACCATAGCTACCTTGCCATTTAAAGAATTCTCCGGGTTGGATGATATGCGTCACAAGGTGGGACGAACTGCCTTTGACGGCTTTCATCAAGTCCGAAACACAAAGAGTGGGAGGAATACCTACTAGCAAATGGGCATGATCGACAACACCCCCTACAGCGATCGCAGTGCCTTTCAGTTGAGTACATTGACGAATAATCTCCGCATAAATAGCAGTCTGGATCGCAGGAGTAATAATGGGTAGCCGATCGCAGGTAGACCAAACGCAATGGATATAAAGTTGAGTGTAGTTTTCTCTCATAAATAAGTTCCGTCCCTAAATCCGCGTAGGCGGATTTCGTTTGTTTAGCCGCGATTGAAATCGCCTGGTTCCTCAGTAAACGGAAGCCAAAGCAGTTCGGAGTAACCCAGGTGCCGCCAAATTCGAGCTTTATGGGTTTTTCCCGTTTTGCTAAGTGGGGGATCATCCTGAAACAAGGGATAATCACCGCGAATTTTAGGCGGAGAATTTAAGTAATAAATACTCCCAGGAGGAGCCGCAAAGACTTGAGGTGCGGGGATACTTTTTGTATCATCATCCCTGTCTCGAATACGACAACTAATAGGTACTGGCTTATCAGTTGCAACACTGACTAATGAACCAGGTTGCTGATTAGTATTCACCAGATGGGCAAGTTTCCATTCCCAGGGCCATGCTCGACAGGTAGCTCTGCCCTTAGTTTCCCGTTCAAAAACACCAGGGGTCACGAGGTACGCCAGAGATCGCTTTTGATTCTTAATGTTATTGTCAAAGTTTTTCTGGGACTCCTCAGCAAGGTCTTTCCATGCCTGATCCAGGGTTTTACACCGTTCTAGTACTACCCGATGCCCTTCACCCCCCAATCGCATGATCAGAGCACGTCCGTTTGCTTGTTTTTGAAAAGCTTGATGGGTTGAGTCATCTTCATCTAGCCCGATCGCTAAACTCCAGCCCTTATGCATCCGCACTGCATTTTCCACAAAATAACCATCCGCATCCTTCACCTGACGACTCCCCGGTTCGATCGCATTATGAGGGCGTGATTCGATCGTCCAGGGCTTCTCATCCTCTCCTTCTGGCAATTTCCAGGCTTCTGCGTCTATGATGCCTGTTTTGATGTATTTGAAAACCACATCATAGGGGAGATATTGCCGATACTTGACTTCTGAACTGCCAGGACAGGGTGTATCCGAATCACGCTCATCGTCCTCATCATCGGTATGACTTCCGGGTGGCTTTACTAGTGGACAAGGTTGGGTTCTATCCCACTCTAGTTGCCCTTGCAGAGGGTGATCCGTTGCCCATGCTAACGGTAGGAGTGGTGTCTTTTTTACAAAGCTCAACGGACGCGGAAAATAAAGGGTTTGGTCATCTCGACAAAAGAAAGGTCCTTTTATGTGAAGGGTTGCGTTACTGCCTAACAAGCCTCGCAAGGCACCCGCGATCGCGTGCCCATTGGGGGGAAAGGTACTGCCAGCCCAGGCCCGTTCTCCTGGGGTAAAGGGCTTGGCATCCCGAAACATTAATACATCCAGGGGAGTAATTGTGTACCAGTATAAAGGTTGAGGTTTAATACCTGCAATTTGAGGTTCTGCAGCCGTTGCTATCATTAAACACCTCCGATTTTGATGTCACGATTGCGCAGCACAAAAGCAGCTAACTTGAGCCAGTTTTGAATCTGGCGATCGCGGTTTTCAGCCATCTTCCGTTCATCAGCATCAAATTGAGCAGTGAGCCATAAATCACTCAGAAGATTCGCCAGATGACTGCGGAATTCCTCTTGCAAAATAGGTTTATTGCTCAAAGCATCCCGCCGACTGCAGAAAGCTTGTGTCCAGGCTGCGATCGCCTCGGGTATAGGAACAGGATGCTGTGTCCACACTTCTGCTGCTTGCTCAAGTAAAGCAGGATCAATTTCAGGGTGCTGCTGCTGAAACATAATCAGTTTACGCCACTGGTTAAACACATCAAATTGAGCAGTACTTTTCAAAATATTGCCATTCCCATAAAGCACCCGGACTTGCGTGGCATCCTTTTTGGCGTAGCAAATTTTTCTATCTTTGAGTCTGCAATGGCTCTGGTATTCATGCTTTTTCGCTTCTTTTTCAGCAGCCCAAAGGTTTTCGAGAGCGATCGCCAACGGCACCGAATGATGGGCAATCACAATGCCAAAACTGATGCTGGCATTCCGCCCCATTGTGAATAGTGGACGTTTTGTAAGGGTATCTTTATCGCCTTGCCAACCCCAGTAATCACCTTCACTTTTGAAGTAGCCATTTGGGTTTTTAGTGTTGGCATAATCTTTTTGCACCCGTTCTTGTTCAGGATCACCTGTGCCTTTGAAACACTGACGAACATCCCACAGCCAGTTATCCCATTCCCAGAGGTTGGTGTAGGCTAGGACATCATCGCCACCACTGTAAATCAACCGCCCAGCATAGCGTTGCTCAGTCAGGTAGGGCACCAGTTGATTGGAAAAATCGAGCAATGCACGGGAGAGGGCGGCATGAGTCGCAGGTCCCATTCGTTTTCGGTTCTGTAAAAACTGTTCAACCCCTTCCCACTCTTCTCTGGCTTCAGGGCTGGGATACCCTTTAGGTACATACTCCTGATAAGCTCGTAGTTTGATTCCCTTAAGCCATTTGCCCATATCATCCCCATCTCCAACAGCCAAAACATACCAATCAGAGGGATTATTACTAGGGTAAAACTGACTGATTTTTGCTTGAAGATCTAATCGACAATCAGTTTTAAGCTTCCTGATTTCCTTTTGGAGCCGATCAATCTCTTGTTCATACTGAGTAGCGATACCTTTATCCTGCTCCTGATCAAGCAAAACCTGATTTTGTTTAATTTGTTCCTGCCTGCTTTTGATTTCTTCTGTTGCAGCATCTTCCGCTAGCCAGCCTGCATGAATTAAACGAGGATGATATTTCTTAGGCAGTCTATTATCATCCACATAGGGAATTCCCCATTTGCCTCTCATGGGGCTGATGGCAGCACTCGTCCATGAAATTTGCAAGATAAGATCGCACGTACTATAGAAATGTTTGTGGCGATCTACTTGAGAATTCTCGTTAATTTTCAAATGTCCCATCACCTTGAGATAACCAGCGATACCAGCCGTCAAATCAGGATAGGAAGCAATTTTATCATCAATACCAAGCACATCAGGATCAGCCAGAATCTTTTCTAACCCACGCTTCAAAACCTCAGTTGGATTAAGTTGTTCTTGTCCACTAAACCACCCCTGCTCTTGTTGCCAAAATTCACGGGTTGTAGATTCTGCTACCCAATCGACAGGATGATTTGTTTTGGGATCGTATTGCTGTGGGTGCAAAACAGATCCTATCCCTGAAACAGTTGATCGGGGACTAAACACAGAGGGCAACTTCCACGATCGGGCGTTTTTGACTCCATCTAAGTTACGACGAAGCTGATCGTAGATATATGCCCACCACAAGCCAACGTTAAACTGCCTATATGTATTTAATTCAGCCAGTGTCGGACAACTTTCTTTATTCTCAAAAGCTGAACGATTCCATGCTAGGGTTGATGGGTCAAGCGCCTCTTCAGGAATGCTTAGCTTCTGGTGTATTTGACAAAATTTATTCTGGATATCTGCCCACTCTAAAAACTTTTTCTTAAATATTTTAGTTTGTTGGATTTTTGTTGAGTTTGCTTTTTTCTCAGTGGTTAATATTGGTCCCTGCCCACGGGTTAAAGCATCGGCTCCTTCTGGATTCGGAGACTTATTTCCCAGGGGAATTGCTGTCCAATAGGTTTGCCACTGATGTTTCAGCCACTCATCCCAAAGACGCTCTTTGTTAACAGTTTTTGTTTCAGGAAATTCTTCCTCTAATTTTTTCCAAACTTTGTTACCCAGTTCTAGCCATGACTCCCGTAAGAAACCTTCTGCACAGGCAAGGGCACCTTTACCACTATGAACAGCTTCTTCAGGTAAGACTGCCACTAAAACATTCGGAAAGCCTGCTGTTAGCAACTGTTTTGGCGAAGGTTGTTTAATCCAACCTTCGAAGTCTGGCCAACGTTCTAATATCCACTTATCAATTAAAGGCTGGGCATACAAACTAGGATAAACCAGCGAGTCAGGACCATACTGTTGTGCCCATTTCCAGCAAACTTTAGCAGAAAGGTAATGCAACAACCACGAACCAGCCCAAAAATCTTGCATTTTACGGCTAGCCTTGATCATTTCCTGTACAGGAGTCATTGTAAAAATGACCAGATAGGGACGTGATTTTTGATCATTTTCTAATCCAGTCAAGGAACCTGCTAGAGCTGATACAGAACTATTGTGACTCCACACAGAACAGTCAGGAATACGAGTATCTGCAGGGAGTAAAGTTGTGTTATCACCAAATTCCTTCGCTATTGCAACAGGCAAGCAACGCCAGAGCCACCAAAACGCTTTTTGATGCTGCTCTTCAGGTGATAACCCATCTAGTAACGGAAAAAGCTGTTGGCGAATTATAGCGGTTTCTTTGGTCTTCAATTCGTTGTCTTGTTGGGTACCTGCATCAGTTCTTCCATCAAGGATTACAGATTGTGAGTTGCCTGATAGGAGATGACTGACGTGCAATCCATTCGTATGTTGGTAGTCAACATGACCGCGTTTATTATCCTGATCCCAGGAGGGGCGATCGCTGGCAGCCGCAATAAAATCAGCGTCTTTTACCCGTTTCTCCAAACTAGATGGAGTTGAATTACCGAGTTTTTGCAGTACCTCCTCCCAAATCCCCGCCTCTTTTTTGTTCTCGTAGAGACTCTTCAAGAGTGGGTCATGTAACAATCCCCAAATTTTGGCTTGCCAGAATAAGTTAGACACAGATCGAATTCCTTGCCAGAGTGGATATGCAATATGACTATATCCAGGGTGAACCAATAAATCCTAATCGTGAAAAATATTCATCTATTTTTAACGAATCGCTGATAAGCTTTTCACAGTAAGAATTTGATCGATTTCTTGCTAAAAAATCAATCTTGCCTAATCCTTGACTTCCATGGCTAAAAAGCCCAGCATCCACCCCTACGCCGATCGCAGTAGCTTCGAACGCCTACTTGTGTTAATCGCAACCTTTGTCCAATATCCGGGCATTGGGGCAGACAATCCCACCAAACCCACCGAAGACACCACCCATGATGCGCTCCAACCCGTGAAAACCCGCATGTACGAGATCGCCCAATCTCTCCAGATTACGTTACCTGATTATTCCACCCATACCTTGCGGAAAGATCTGGTCACCCTGCGACACCATGGCATCCTGGAAAAACGTACCTACCGTAGTGGCTACTACCTGGGCACCGGCGTGATGGCCAGAACTGAACTGCGCATTGCCCTGAATGCCCTGCAATCCCAGGCCAAATACCAGCAAGATCCGCAAATTACCCAGATTTATCAGGCCCTGGTGCGTCGCCTTGGTGCTCTGAAACTGGAAGAGGACTTCTTCTATCCCGTCCGTACCCACATTAATCACTCCATTGTCCCCACTGATCTGGAAACCATGATCCGTAAAGGGAAATCTCGCTTCACCCTGTTCGATAGTCTGGAACAGGTAGAGGCTGCAATTTTGCAGGGACAAGCGATCGAAATCGATCGCCAACGCAATCCTTACCAGAAGCAGAATCTGGGTAAGCTCCCGGTGTGGCCGCTGCAACTGGTTTATTGCGATGTCGCCTGGTATCTCCTCTATGAGGACTGTCGGACCGCTGGCCTTGCCTTCAGCCGCATCGATCGCTTCACCGATCACTGTCGTCTGCTGGAGCCACAACGTAGCCTCTCCCTGCAATTGGAAAAACTGCAGGCCGCCCATCGACTTCGGGAACGTGGGTGGGGGCTATTCCTGGGCAATCCCGAGGAGCAACAACAGGAACTGCAGGGGAACGCAACGCTAATTCCCGTTCAGGTGCGCTTTTTTGACAACATGGTCGATTTCATTCTGGAGGGAGAACAGCGTCATCCCAGTCAGACGCTTATTCCGAGTGCCACAAAGCTGAATGGACGACCGGAATATGTAGATTATCAGGTCAGGTTGCCTGAACGATCGTTGAATGAGTTTAGCCATTGGGTGAATAAGCACATGCACCATGCATTGGTCTTGGCCCCACAGGAATTGGTCGAGAAACATTATCAAGCCGCTTTAAAACTGGTTCAAAATTACAGATCCCTTTCAGAGCCAATGGCCTACTCTAATGGGGCGGAAACCTTCCTCTCGGAATCGCCACTACCAGAAATTCCAACCCCTGGCTGGCCTGCATCGTCATCAGCTTGATACTCTGTTCTTGGAACCTGTAATACCAGCTACTGCTGAAACTGGGGTATAGTCCGTCCCATCATGGACTGATTGCAGTACACGATCGCTATCTCATATTGACAACCAGATACATTCCAAACCCCTCGTACAATAGGGAGAATCATGTATCCGAAACGCATCGCCAAGAAACGACCTACCAAACCGCAATCCCCCATGTGCCCCTATTGCGGAGCTGTAGCGATCGTGGACGATGGCAACAAAGTTTATCAGACGACCGCACATGGCCCCATGTGGATTTGCGCCAACTATCCAGATTGTGATGCCTATGTGGGTGCTCATCCGGATGGAAAACCGTTGGGTACCCTTGCCAATGCCGAGCTTCGTCGTCTCAGGCAGCAGGTCCACAAAGCCTTCAACCCGATCTGGAAGGATGGGGCATTGAGTAGGGGAGAAGCCTACGGCTGGTTGGCTGCCGCAATGGGCCTGAACAGGCAGACGGCCCACATCGGCCAATTTGATGTGGAGCAGTGCAAACAAGCGCTCGAAATTTGTCAGGAAAAGAATGCAAACCCCTGATTAGCTGCACAGGGTTACAACCCATCTCGACAGGTCTTCCTCGATCAAAACAGATTCCTGCTGGGTTCGTCGGATTATGCTCTGAATCGCCAATGGAACTAATCAAGCCTGCGATCGTGGACTTGGGCAATGTAGGCTACCGCCTGGAAGGTTGAATCAAATCTCCCGGAATTTGCCGATCACCACATCCGAAGCAGGTGTACCGCCACCTTTACTCTTTGGCACATAGGGAACACCATACACCTCAGCCATATCACGGCGCATTTTCTCTTCCTTATCTTCTTCTTCTTCAACGATCGCTTGGGAGTTCACTTCCAGTTCCTCGTCATTGGGTTCTTTGGTTTCTTCCTCGACGATCGCTGCGAGTAAAGGTTCAGTATTAGCATCCTCTTCAGAGGTCGGAGATTCCCCTACAACAGAAATTTCCGGTTCTGCTACAAAGTCACTACCAGTCCCAGGCAAAACTTCGGGGGAAACTTCAGAGGTGCTGGTAATGCCACTGCCAATCTCAGATTTAGGTTTACGCTTACGAGTTGATGTTCCAGTAGTGCTTTTACCAGTCGCGTCCAGGAAGATCACCGTTCCCTCTAATGATTCCAACGCTTGATTTTCTTTTGCAGGTTCTTCTATGGCTGATTTGTAATACTTCCGTAAGCTGGAGATCGCCACGGTCACGCCAGAAGAGGCTGTCAGGATCTGAGCGATATCTTTGAAGTCATACCCCAGCTCAATTGCTTTTGAAATTAGCAATCTGCCCCGGATGACTGCATCCTTAACAGATGGTTTTAGCTTAGGCTTGCTAATCAGACCCCGCATGGCTGCAAAAAAGGTCTGCATTCCCTCTTCTGTCAGCATTGGATTTCTCTCGGTCTTCTGAGTATCCTGTTCCAGTGTTGTCATCTTAATTTCCCGATCGTCAATATTTGAATAAAAAGTTCATCACCAATGCCGTTGCCGATGCCTAATCCGTTGTCGTTCCATCCGATGATTCAAGGCCAAAGGACTACGCTGGTAATACCGATGCCAATCCCGTTTATAGCTGCTCTTTGGAGAGATGTGGGGACGTTTCAGTAATCGCTGAGTTTATCGAATGCTCGTTTCATCTCCAAAGCCTTGTTGAAATCCTACCAGCTACTAAACGTCTCATATTCCAGCAATTTATCGCCTCAGTAAAACTCTGGAATCTTACCTCAGTCACTCTATTACCGTACTGACTGAATTCCTCTTCTTCCTGCTCTGATAGCAACCAATGCTGCTTCTGTTTAACAGCAATCATGCTGCTCAAATTACAGAATCATTGCTACTCAAAATCGAAATAATTCCAGGTCATTTTCCCTGAATCATGCCTGCTCATCCCCTCTTTGGATCGCGTCAATCCACAATCGTGTCATGCGGTCCTTTCCTGGCGAGTTATAGCCTGTCCGACGCTAGCGCGTCGGAGTCGCCCTGGCGGGCTTGTCGGCTAAACTCGCCAAAGGGCAGGGGATACCCCCTCCCTTTGGATTCCCTCCCCGCCCCGCAGGTGACCTATCTGGGATTGCCAGGATTCTGCTACGAGATTGCTAGTAGATTTGCCAATAGATTCTGTTGTATCTGCCCTATCTGAACTCTGGAACTGCCCCAATTGAATCGTCAGAATTCCGTAAACCTGCTGTAGTATCTGATGCTTATCATTCAGTACCATGCACAATCAGCTAATGGGATTGATCCAGATGTATAGGCCCATAGCATAGGATTTTTGACTACCCGAATCAGACCCGTAACCCAAATGATTTCAAAGAATTTTCACAAATTCTCATCGCCTGATGAGGATGGGTCGTCTCCGAAACGCGATTCCGAAAGTACGAAGGACAATAGTCACCCGATTGGCAAACATGATAATGCTGCTACCGAGCAAAACTGTAATGGGACTGAGCAGGTAAACGCTACCACATCAGAGGAGACTGAGCAGATATCGTTGGAGGAATTGCTGGCACCTCTAGTACAGGATTTACGTGAGATTGCTCAGAACACACAGGACGATAAAGCCAGAGTGATTAAAGCAATCAGAGCCAGTCGTAAGACTGCTAAAACAAAAATGAGATTGGCCTCAAAGCAGTCTGCTATCCCAGATGAAATCGAGACTGTAGATGAGCTAGAAGTGGATTCGGGATGTGGGGGCAAAATTACATTCAGAGTCGATTCAAGGGAGTTAAAAGAGTTAGCACACCGTTGCTTCAACCAGGGAATGGACCAATCTGAATACATCCGTTGCTGTGTGTTTGGGTATCCCATGCCCCGACCTCGACCTGTGATGCCACAAATAAACCGTGGCATCTACATAGAGCTGGGTCGAGTTGGTAATAACCTGAACCAGCTCACCCGAGCCGTACATACCGCAATCCTGAAAGGACAGCAGCCTATTACTTCCAGAGTTAACGAAGTAATGGCAATAGTCCAGTCAACCAAGCAAAAAGTGGATGAAGTGAGACTCACGATCAGTCAGTTCATGCCCCAGCTTCAAGAAGAAGAGGAACCTTAAATGATGCAGATTTGGGATTGAAATGAGATTCAAACAAGATTAGAAAGGACAAATATCGTGATCGGCAAAATCATGAAGAACTTCTCGTTCTACAAGACTTGTGATTATGTCCTATCGAAGCAGGGTGCCAGCATTATGGGTGGCAATATGGCAGGGCGAAATCTAGAAGAACTGGTACAGGAATTCAGTATCAGCGGTAATCTCAACCGTAAGGTTAAACGACCGGTGTACCATTTTGCTCTTGCCCTATCACCGGATGAACCGCTGGATGATGAGGAGTTTATGGACCTGGGCGATCGATATGTGCACCGGATGGGTCTTGACCCATTTGAGAACCAATACATCATGGTCAGACACACAGACCAGGAACACCATCACATCCACATCATTGCCAGCCGGATTAACACCCGATCGGGTAAAGCAGTAGCAATTTGGAACGACCACTATCGTAACCAGATTATTTGCAGACAGATCGAAAGGGAATATGGACTACGCCAGATCGAATCAACTCCCATGACTGCGGGCATCAAACGAAAAATTGAACGGGATTGGAACCTGACGATGCCACCCGGCCAGGTGCAAGGCCGTAAGGCGATGCGGAGTAAGCAGCGCCAGAAACTCGACAGCACTGGCATCGGACCGGTTCAAACCCAATTACAAGATGCGATCGCCCTGGCAGCAGGAGAGAACAATGCGACTGGATTGACTATGCCGGAATTTGTCCAGCGGCTGCAGGCCAGGGGCATCAAAGTTCAGATCCGATGGGTCACGGATCGCCAGCAAACCAAAGCGACTGGGAGCCTGCATGAAAAAATACAAGGCATCAGCTATCAACTCAATGGAGTGGCTATGGCGGGTAACGACCTGGGAGCCTGGTATACATTCCCCGGATTACAGAAGCATTGGGGGGTGAATTACCAGAGCGATCGGGATGATGCCGCACTGAAAACAATCGTTCAAGCTGGGATTTCTGAGTTACCTGTTGGAGATGAACCAGTCACTCAAGCTGAGATTTCCAGATCACGCACTTGGGACTCCAATGGGATTTACCTCGATGAATTTTATGCAACTGCACAAGATTTATTGGATGACCCGGATGCAGAAACCAACGCCACAGGTGAAGAAGGAACAGAGGATACAGACGAGACTGATGATATCGAGTGGGTAGAAGATGAACCCGGATGGGAAACCCCATCTGAATTTACTCACCTGCACCAGGCAGATGAAGCGGTCATGGCCCAGTCCAATCACTTACCAGAGGATGGGGATGGTGTAACGAGTAGAGGACTGGGTGTTGACCAGGAACCCGATCGGGAAGGGGATGGTGCCCAGGGCCTGCTGGATGCAGTTGCAGTCGAAAGGCTGCTGGAGCAGCAGAGTCTGATCACAGTTGAGCCAGTGGTAGAGCAGGCACCAGAGGAGTTAGCAGTTACAGACCAGGCAGTGGCGGCTAACGCCCTGGAGGGAGAGCAGGATGCGATCGTCGATCGTCAGTCCGATACTCAGGCTGAAAGGAAACAGTCAAAGCCGGAGAAGCGGAAACCCAGGCGCGATAGGGATGAGGAAGAACGCTAAACAGGGAGACTGGCTAAATTTAGTTCAAACGAACTATCAAATAGCCCAAAATCCGTATACTACTATTGAGATGCGCCCCGGCGAGTGAGGACACACTCGACCGAGACGACTTCTCCAAAGTCCGACTACACCGAACTAGGAGCAATTTCAAGTATGCCAAAACCCAGGTACAACGAAGACAACAACGAAACTCGCCATGCCGCAACCGACGAAGAGGAGTGCGAAGATATGGCGGATACCTACAGTTGGAGTCTAAAACGAGTAGAGCCGACAGAAGACAGTATTCTGCCCGTAGACTGCGTGTTCGATGACTATTGCGAGTTTCCACCTTCCCGTATGGACTTAACGCAAGGTGATTATTTTACAGAGGGACAATAAAAATGCGTAGACTTATTCTGTTCAAAGCTGAGAAAGGTGAGATTGAAAACTATCGCCGGGAAACTGAAACACAAATCGGACAGTCGTTTTACCGTATTGCAAATGCAGGCTCAGTTCCTTCTTTGATTAACACTATTGCTGAGCATCACGACTCCAGCAGTAAGCCTGCTCCTACGGCTGGATACCGTCTTAAGGAAACTGTGCCAGAAGACCATGAATGCTTTCGAGATAGTGGATGGGAAGTTATTCGGGTAGAAGAATACACCCCAGAAATCCCACCTCCCTATGGTGCAGGGTTTGATGCGATCTGCATTTGCTACTGTGCTTATAAACCTTTGGCACCTAAAGATGCCTGGGTGAAAAAGGCTCACCGTCTTGTTCCCTCTATTGCCTCGTTTGGGGGTGATGAGAAAGCTTACCAAGCGTGGCTTGCAAGCCAGCCAGAGGAAGTACAAACTGAATCTAGATCGGTAACAGAGTGGCTGAAGACTCAAGAGAAACAGCCTACCGAGGTTTGACAACCAGCTCAATACCCGTCCTGCAAACCTGGGCAGGTATCCCTTGAGCGACGAAATACCTATGTACTACTATAAGTTAAGGGAATAATCGTCGTTGGCATCAACAAGGTAGGAGGATGTTACAAGACCCGGAAAATTTTCAGGAATTTACGATCGTGGTGAGGGCCAAAAATGAGGCTGAAGCCAGGACAAAGGCTGAAGTTGAGGCTGAGAAACTATGTGATGCTAAAACTATAGCCGTCAGTATTGGCTGCCAAAGGAAAACGAAGTCCGGCAAGTTTGTTTGCACATTGAGAATTGAGACAAGGCCATGACACAGGTTAAAACTTTCAACCCGATCCGATTGGAGGAAGGACAATTCAGAATTGCCTTAGACCTTACTTCCTTAGGGGAGCAAGCCTGGGAAGTTCTGAAGACTGCCGAACATTTGGGCTTTCCATCACCACGATTCAGGCAGGGCGAAAAATTCATGTGGGCAGTTTTAGTAGAAGAACAACATGACTTCACGACTGACTGTATAGAAGATGTACTAGCCGAGTGGGATGAAAAAGTGGATCAACTCAGAGATTCAATGGGAGAGCTTGAAAATAACCTGCTGGTGGCTGGGCGGTTCAAGCGTGATTTGATTGCATCCGCTCCATCGCACTTAGACTCTGACACATAGATGACGATCGCGATAGAAAAAGACCAATCAGCAGTACCCCAGGTACCGCTAGCGCTCCAGTTGAACCTGAACCCTGACCTCTTTAGTAGAGCGACACTTGCCGGGACGATCGGCAGAGATGGGGTGTTCGTGATCCTGAGCCTGCTGCTGCTCCGATCCCATCAGGTGCTGGTAATAGATGTCCATGTTTGTGCGATCGTGCTGGTTCTGGTTGGAGACGATGCCGAGGGACGTTTCGGTAGCGATCGGCTGGCCTGTTTTGCGATCGCAGACAGTGGCCTTGCCCTTTTTGTCCCGCTGGAAGGTGTAGTGCTGTGTGGCGTAGACCTCCTCGGAGGAGCGAGGCTGTTTTGTTCCCCGTTTGCTGGTCTCTGCTTCCCGTATTTTATCCATCATCCTGTGGCAGGTGGCGATCGCCCTGGTGCCATCGGGAGCCAAGCCGCCCAATTTGTCGAGCTGGGTTGCAGCAGGTTCCTGGCTGATCTGGTTCCAGGGGGACTGTTCCAGTGCAATCCTGGCCTGGAGCAGGGTGATCATGTCCTTGGCAGAGAGGGAGTTCTGGACTCCCGATAAGTTACCGTCTTTGTCCACAGAGATCGTCATGCGACGGCTCAGGTGGGGACAACCACGGGCGATGAGATAGCAGCAGCTACCGCCATCGGGGGTAGAGCGCTGGGCCAGAAGGAAGTCTTCCCCCCGGTACTGGTGGTGGATGGGGAATTGGGTATCTGCGCGATCGTGGGTAGGGACGGGAATGCCTCGCTCCTGCATGACCTGAAGGACTGTCGTGGCTATCAGGAAGTCAGAAATCTGCTCGAAGACCTCAATGGCTTCAAGATCGAAGGCTGGGTAGATCTGCTCGGGGTTGCCTGGGAGGGAACTGGTGTTTTCGGACTGTCCCTGCTGGTTACTACTCCCATGGTCAGGAGCACGATCGGAGTGTTCTGAAGGGAGTGTAGCTGGAGAGGAGCCTGACTCCCGGTGATCGAGGGCAGCCAGCCTGAGATCGAAGTTGGCCAGAGCCTCATCATCTCGGAGATAGGCAGCCGGGTCTTCTTCCTCTGGAACTTGTGTTGCTTCTGTTTGGGTTTGCTCTTGCTCTTGTTGGAGGTCCTGCCAGCGTTGGATCAATTTCAGCAGGAGTTGGATCAGGTCATTCTGAGCCTGGATGAAGGTGGAGATCGAAGCACTGGCCTGGGGGTCAAAAACCATGGGTTATACCTTTTGCAGAAAATCGACGGTTGACGCAACGGATTAGAGTGGGGTGCTGGCCTACTCTTCGTCTTCTTCCTGGGACCCTGGGAATAACGCTTCCATCACCTTGATCCGGGCAGCCAAATCCTCAGCTTCGGCTGCTTTCTTGGTATTGGCCTTAATTAGCTTGGCCAGTACTTTGTCCCAGACCTCACCAGAGCGGCCCATCACCTCGATATCCTGTTTCGCGACTTTGATAGAGCGTTTGAAGGGGATGGAAGCCTCGGTCTTGTTGGCGTAGGCCGGGTTGATGATGACGGCAGTACCGGCAGGCAGGCGGAGAAACTGTTCTGGGGCAAAAAGCTTGCGAGTCCGGTCTTGGTCCGCAACGCTGGTGCTGCCACCGCCCCTGCCCGATGATTTTGACTTCGACTTGTAGTTGATCTCTTCTTCACCGATGTATTTGGAGAAGTATTCAGCAGATTCCTGTTCACCAGGGTTGAAGATGAACTTGGTATTGCAACCGGAGAGAATGGCCCTGCTGGTTTCCTTGCCATAGGCTTGCTCCAACTGGGTGAAGTTCTGGAAGCCGAGGACACCACAGAAGCCATACTCGCGGCATTCGTTGAGCCAACGGACGATCGCAGGGAGCTTGATGGTGGGAAATTCGTCCAGGCTGAGGACGATCGGGTCTTTACGGGCAGGCTTGAGGTTCTTGGACATGATCATGTGGATGACTGTGGCCAGCAGGGGGGCGATCACCTCCCGGCGGTCTACATCCATACCAAAAATCAACAGTTGTTTGCCGGTCAGCTCCAGCGGGATGGTGCTCTTGCCAGTGAAGCAGGGGATGAGGGAAGGGGAGGCGAAGTTGGAGAACATAATCATGGCTGTGGAGACCACCCCAGAGATGGTCTTCTCACTGCCTGCCATCGAAAAGAGCTGGTCGAAACTCAGCCGCACCCACTCGTTCATCTGAGATAGCTCATCGTCTTTGAGTCGGTTAACCAGGTCAGGGAGAGCCAGAATCTTCTGGCACATGAGCAGGTCCGGGAATTCGGTGGACTTGGCTAGCTGCAAGGTAGCGGTAATCAACTGGTCGCCGGACATCTGGAAGAACTGGTCCCCACCTTTACCATCGCCCTGGGTGAAGTTCTTATTGAGGACCTGGGCAATCTGACGGGCCATCTCAGCGTCATTCTCATCCCGCATGAACTCCAGCAGATTGCAGACCTCACTTTCAGGGAATCCGGGAGCAAAGATCTTGACATCGTAGCCATTGGCTCTGGCATAGCCCGCCAGCCGTGCGCTTTGGGTGGGGTACTTGAAATCGTACAGGGCGAGTGGAACTCCCTGGTCGATCACACTGCGTAGAGCCGGGTCGATCATGGAGAAGGTCTTGCCGGAACCGGGGGCACCAATCACCGCAGTGCCCCGTTGCATATCGGGGAGCCAGAGGGTGGCGTGGTCACGGGTAATTTTGAAACGTTCAATTGGCTTACCTTGAAGCTGGATGGGTTCGTCAAGTTCTTCTATATCGGGTCGGTTGATGTAGAAGGAGACGGCGTTGCGCCGTTTCTCGTTGAGCTGCTGGATTGCCTTCTTGCGAGCATTACGACTTTCTACTGTTCCAGACCAGGATGCAGCCGCCAGTTTGGGTTTTCTACCGGTTTTGCCGTTGAATAGAGCCAGCGCCCCCATCAGGGTCAGACAGACCAGCAGCGATGCCCCGCTGGGGTTGATCAATAAATTCATCCCTGGCAGGGCACTGGTAATCGGGTCCTTGGTGGGGGGACGCTGAGTAATAATCTGGCTACCCATAGAAAACACCTCAAAGAAATCTCAATGCTAAAAAGGTAGTACTAAAGAATTAGTCAAGGACCAGGGGGAGCTGAAGATTGCTAGCAATAGCCCTGGCAAACTCGCTGGCGACATCAAAAAAGAGAAAGGCCAGGGAATAGGAGCCTTTGACTGAGGCACAGAGGTGATCAACATTTTCAACCGAATAGCAGACAGGACTTCTGGCCAATCGGACTTCGCTTGGAGTAACAGAAACAACGAAGCGATCTCCGGGATAAAACCTGGGATTCCAGAAGCCCTGGCGTTCCCGAACAAAACCGAGCTGCAACAATTCGCTCAAACAATCCCAAACCTCTGCAACAGGCAACTCTACTGCACGGGCTAGAGAGAGCAGGCTAACGCCATCCGACAAAACCACAACCGAATAGACTACAGAAACATTAGATCTGGTTCGGACGGGTAAGGGGGTCACTACTAGATCCATGGCCACCTCTACTGGGCTAAGGCAGAATTAGCCATCTTGGTCAGGTCGGCTTTACTGCCTTCCATCACAGCAAACACATAACGATCGACCCCCTCATCCCAGGTAATAGTCGATTCACTACAACTAGCACCGCAGAGCCAGGGTGTGAACACAGCCTGATTGCCATCGGCAAGCTTGACCATGCCGGGAGCTTCGCTGGAACGAGAACCAGACTTCAGGCTTCGATAAGTGGATTGGGACTCTGCCAGAAAAGTGCTCAGAGTGGGGTCTTCGGTGTTGCGCTTCTTCCCCGTGACATAGGCAAAGCGGCAATAAGTTGCACGACAGCCTTTTACAGTACCCAGGACGATCGAGTAGGCGTTGGGTTCACTGCGCTCCAGGGTAGCGTAGAGAACGATCGGCGTTACTGCTGCTCTGGCGTTCACCATCTTGCCCGCTGGAAGGTAAGTGGGCAGGCGTAAGGGGATTGTCACTGCCGACAACCCAGAGGAGACTGATTGAAACAGGGCAGTGGGTGTCTGAGTGGGTGGACCTGCCAGGACTGGGATTGGATGGGCCAGGGCCAGCAGAGCCAGCAGCACTGCTGCTAGCGCAGTAACACGAGTTGTTTTCATGGATTTTGTCCTCCGACTTGTTTGGGTTCTGGCATCACAACGGCACCGGGGGGCAGGGTAATGCCCAGTTGTTGGTAGGCCCAGGCTTTTTCAGGAGCGATCGGGTAAGTGACCTGATTTCCTCTTCTGCCTCTGAAAGCCAGGTCATTGCTGACCTCCTGATTCAGAGCGGCCTGGACCCTGGCGACCCCACCTGTAGCCTGAATTTCCCGCTGCAATCGCACGAGTGCAAATTGTTGGGCGATGGGTTGGGGTAGAAATGCCAGCAGGGTTTGGTAGTACTGGTTACGACCCAGCAACACCTGACACTGGCCATTACGGGTAGAAGCAATCATGGCTTCCCAATACTGCTGTGCCTCTGGTACTGCTGGAGAGCCTTCGATATACAGTTCAGGCCGGTATTGGTTCACGGCGATGTAGTAGTAGCTGGTTGCTGGCTGTTTGACCTGGGCCAGGATGTAGTGGTCCGGGTATTGTTTCAGTGCAGGTAAGCAGGGGAAAAGGGCAGCGGGGAAAGTAGGATTCGTACTTTGGGCCAGCACCGCTTCATTGCAGAGGTGCAGCGAGATCGCGGCAATGGTACTGCCAAGGAATAGCAAAATTCTGACTCTGGTTTGGTGGGACATCATTCCTCCTAAGAATGCATATGAGGGACACCGGCTTTGTTGGGGCTGATGTGGTTGGCATCGTTGCCGAGATTGGTTTCAAAATGAACGTGGTCGCCAAAGGAGCAGCCTGAGTTTCCCTGGATGGCGATCGCCTGCCCACATTTGACGCTCTGACCTGCTTTGACAAGAGGTCTGGCATTGTGCCCATAGAGGGTTAACCAGCTATTGGGGTGACGAAGGACGACGAAGTTGCCATAGCCTCCACCACAGCCGCAATCCGTCGAGTTAGGACAGGTTGTACGGGTTTCATCGACCACCCCATCGGCAGCGGCATAGACTGTAGCTCCAGCGTTTCCAGCAATGTCGATGCCCATGTGGACATGGGGGGGCGGACCACCGTGGGGATATTCGCCAAAGGGATGGGTTTGAATACCTCCCGGTAGAGGGTCACACCATCCATTCACGGGAGCCTGATTGCTACTGCCACAGCCTGAAGCAGCAGATTGATTAGAGGGTTGAGGCTGGTTGGCGGTTGCATCCTGTCCTGTGGCCTGAGGCTGGTTGGAATTAGCTGCTGCCTGTTGGGCTTGACTGATGGCTTTGTAGTAGGTTGTGGCATCTGATGCCACGCAGCTATGACAACCATTGCTGCTGGAGTCTCCGGGGTTGACCATATCCCTGGCTCTGTAGAAGCCACTGGTGCCACTACCGGGAGGGATGTACTGGTTCAAAGGCCCGTTTTCGGTGAATCCGCCTATCTTCATACCGTGGCACATGATTTTGGCTGCAAGGGCCGGGTCAGCAGCCTGATTGGGGTTGCTGACCAGATCCACACCTGTCCACTGGGAGGCTTTCCTGTAGTTATCGATTCCAGTCAGCTGGCCATAGCCCCGACCGTGATAGCCGGTGCAATCCGAGGAACAGGCCGTAGCAGCGTTCTCTGTCATGGCTGCCCCCATGGAGGTCTCAACTTGCATCGTGCCCATAATGTAGGCAAGTTGGGCGGAGTCTGTAATTCCTTCGGTCAGGCAGGCTGAGAGGACTCGGGGAACAGCTTGGGCCGCAGCCGACCTCATAGCCGAGGGAGCGGCATTGATAATCGCCTGGGAGATCGCCTGTTGCTGGGTAGAGAGGACGGGGATAGAGGAACCGATATCACAGGTATTGTTACCTCCAGACCCGTTGTCGGAATAGAAGCCTGGGAGTGCAGGAGCCTGTCCCACATAGGCCCCAGGTTCTGACATGACAAAGGTCTGGCCTTCCTTGAGGGAGGAGATCGGGATTTCCAGGCCGTTGTAAGCAGAGCAGGTGAGGCCCTCAAAGGGGAGGGTGGCGCAGAAGCGGAAGGCGATCGATGCCTGCACCGTTCCAACTGCTTCAGAAGTGTGACGCAACACCACCCGCACGGCAGGACCATAGGGATGGGAGCCAACTGGACCTGTAGAGCCGAACAGATTGCAGAGGGAGCCAAAGCAATCGGGTCCCTGCTGGTCCCCGGTCATCCAGGCATACCCTGTGTACTTGCCCGAACCCATATCGATAATTTCGACATGGGAGCAGTTCTGGGTGCAGCTTAGAGGCTGAAGAGTCAAGGTTTGGTCTGGCATGGTGCCAGAGACCGCCCGGGTGCGGTTGGATTCTTGGGGACCGAGCATCACATCCATGCGGATGGGGATGGCAGCAGGAATCAGGGTCAGGGGTTGGGGCAGACTGGCAACGGGAATATGGGTCAGTCCCGGCACTCCGGCTACAGGCACCTGGGCTGCACCTGGAATCAGGCTGAACGTGGTCTTCGATAGCCCCGGAATTCCCTGGTCCAGGGATAGGGTGGAGAGCAGTTTCGGGTCAATCTGGGTCAGCTTCATGGCACTCAGACCTGGTATGGACTGCATCGCATCGGCAACTTTGAGATCTACCAGTCCCGAACGTTGCAGTAGCTGATTCCAGTTGTCCGTTGCCAATTGAGAGGGGTCAATTCCCTGAGCCTGTAGAGCTGCGATTCCCATAGCCGGAGCATCTGACAATTTCAGATCCCCCAGATTAGGAATACCCTGAGCAAAGTTGCCCAGGGGCAGTTGCTTGAACCCACCGATGTCGTTCAATGAGATTGAGTTGAGGTCAATGCCACCCAGAGCAGCGGTGGTTGCAAAATCCAGACTCTCGGTGCCGAAGGCAGAGCCGATCGGGAGGATCTGACCCACAGGCACCCATTGCCCGATCGCTGGTTGCAGGTCAGACAGGTCGATCAGGGGAGAGATCTGGGTCAGCTTGCCGAGCAGGTCTGGAGTAAGTTGGATAGGGGGGAAGTTGCGGATCGTCAAGCCGTTGATATCAAGCACAGAAACGGGAATCTGTCCCCCTGTGGTATTGAAAAGCTGCTGCCCGAGCGGCATGGAGGACTGTGCCCAGACTGGGGAAGGCAGGGGCAAGACCAGCAACAGAGCCAGTAACCAGGTCAGGAGGATTTGACGCAGACGCATCAGGGCTGACCTCCCCACTGGTAGAGCTGCTGGAGTTGGGCTTCTGAGATGCCGATCGCTCCTGCAGCCCTCTGAATATCCGCATCCGTTTGGGCGGTGCCGAAGAAACGATTCCACAGCTCCAGATCATGACTGCTGAGCAGGTTCTGCGTCTTGGCCACCTCCAGGCCCTTCCACAACTGCAATAAGCGAGTGCTGGTAGCAGCATCCGTTGGGGCCAATATAGGGGAAGTTGTAGAACTGACCTGTCTGGGTGCAACAGGTAATTTCGGTTTGGCCACCATACTGTCTGGGACGATCGCGATCGCCAGGTAAGGCGAATCGGTGACTCCCAACTGAACCCGGAACTGATAGAGCTTGCGGATGCTGCCTGCCGTGGTAATCACGGTCAGCAGGGTTTCGTTGGTGTTTCTGGCGGCGTCTGGCAGGTTAAGGCCCAGGTTCAGGGGGCTGGCCAGTTGGCGCAAGCGGATGACTGAGGCTCCTGCTGCTGCCGGGGTGGAACCGTCAGCCATTAAGGGACTATCGGTGTCCAGGACCACCCGTGACGGGTCACTTAACCAGACCTTGCGAATGGCCTCACCAGTCTGGATGAAGTTGATGTTCAACCCATAGACCGGCGATAGTTTCAGAAGGGGCACAGCCCCACCATTACTGGCCTGGGCCTGAGAAGTGGTGAGACGATAGACCGATTGGGCCAATGTCCTACTAGAGTGGAATAGCAGCCCCAGACATGCTGCTGTTCCTATGACAGCGAGATGACGTTTCAACATGACGGGTGACTCCTAAAGGGAAATCGTCTGGTTGACGAACAGTTGCAGGGACTTGCCCTTGGGGATGTAGAACACATCGGGTTGGGCCATGATTTGCTGCACAGCAGCCTCATTACGCTTTTTCAACGTGTCAGCAAAGGCTCCAAATCCCTGACTCATAGCGGCCCCCAGGTAGTTGGGTGGTGGGGTGGTGGAGGTCGTGGTCGTGGTCCCGTTTGTACTCACGGAAGATGAGCTGCTTGCCTGGTTCATGACTGTGCCAATGCCGGAAAGGGCAGAGGTGAGGATCAAGGTTGTGTCCAGTCCTGCAATTTGAGCACCTTTATCGAATCTGTCGGCGACGATCGCGCTCCCTTCTGGCCCCCGGAGGGTGATTGCGCTGGTGGGAGGGTTGTACTCTTTGTTGTTGATGATGATGGCCACCACATCCATAGTGGCCAGACCCGTCTTCTTCTCCAGAGGACGGATGACACTCACCAGCAGAGCACCTTGAGGAATGGCGATCGAGCCATCTGTAAAGCGCAATGGCTCTTCCAGTTGAACGATGAATTTGGGAGCGGCGTCCGTTCCCCCAAAGCTGGGGGCATCCCCACTATTGGCCCAGACCGCATCAGTCAGGAGGGTGGCTCTGGAACGGGTGCCCACCAGTAGAACACGGTTCGAGAGTCTATCTGGCGTTGGAGGTACCCCGATCTGGCTATAAGCCTGTTCTGTCTGGCTGGATAATCCACCCAGGTAGGACACTAGTGAGGAAGCCGATTGCTGAGAGGGTTGGGCCATTGAACTCCCCCCACCCTGACCAGAGGGTTGTGCTCCAGTTACAGGAGCTGACACTGCTGGAACTGTTGGTGCCATAGCGACCTGAGCAGGTACTGGTGGGACCATCCCATAGCTGCCTGCCTGAGAGAGCCGTTTCCACTCCTGGTCCGGGTCTACAGGGATTGGGATCTGGTTAGGGGCAATGGGAGTAGAAGCCACCGCAGGAACTGTCGATACAGGGACGGTCTGATAAGCTGGTCTGGGAGCAGGGACAGGCGGTGGCAAGGCAGTTGGAGTCGTTGTCGGTACAGCCAGAGTTTTAGGTGGAGTCGTGCCTGCCGATCCGGGAGTACCGGAGAGGTTCCCCTGCTTTAATCGTTCGTTGAGTTGGGTCAGGTCTTTGTCCTGATTGGCCAGTGCTGCTGCGGTCTTGTACTCACCAGGTACCATCTGGTCTTTAGAGTCAGACAGTGCCCCCTGAGCAGGTTCAGGTTCTGCTGGGGCTGGGGCAGGAGCGCCAGAAGTGTTCCTGGCCGTCACATGACCCTTGCTAGAGGTAAGGGTCATCAGTAATGTCCCTGCGAGCAGGAAAATGGCTCCCGAAGCAACCCCAACCAGCAGGAGCTTGGAAAGGGGGTTCTGGGTTGCACTATGGCGGGTTCTGGTGGCAAGGATATCGGGAATGTCGTCCTCATCGTCCTCTTCCGCTTCTGCCACAAGTTCCGTAACTTCAGAAAGTTCAACTGCTTCCTGATGGCGATCGCCCTGAGGGGTGAGAGATGGATCATGAGGGTCCGATGCAGTCACCAGACGCTCGAACTGCTGCATGAGCTGTACATCAGCGCCGGGGATGGTGGTTGTCTTGCCGTTGTCGTTTTCAAGTATGGTTGCCATGGTGTACCTCAATGCAGTTCTGGTGAAGTCAGGGTGGTCATGGCATAGATTTCCAGTCCAGCCTGCCGGATGTCTGCGACGAGCCTCTCCAGGTCAGAACTCTGGGAACTGGTGTGGGGAGGGATGACTGCTCGTACATACACATCCTTGTTGAAGGGGATGGCTTCTCCAACCTGGGTGCCCCGATTAAAAGTGACGAGGTTAGCAATCAAAGAAACCTTCCACTTGCCTGGTTGGATGGGCTTGACTTCTGTGATCTCTTTGGGGACGAAGATGACCTCCATCTGTCCTGAGAACACCTGCGCTGGAGTCAGCTCGGCCAGCTTCTGGAGTAAGGCAGGGCGAAAGTCCTCGGATAGGGCCAGGGAAGACTGCCAGGTGGAAGAAGCGACCTTGAATGTTCTGCCGTGGTTATGGACTTCCATACCCGTATCAGCGACTGTGAGCCGCTTACCGTCTGGTTGGGAAACGTTTACCCTGCCTGTCCAGGACATCAGGAGGGTCATCGTCTCGATCGTGAAGCGGCGAATGACTGGCTCGGTGCGTTCCTGACTGCCCATCTCGGCTGTAGAGATAGCAGAACCATCCGCCAGTTGGACCAGGCTGGGAGCCGGTTTGTTCACCATGGCAATGACATAAACCAGGGTGCCGATTTGGAGCAGGAAAACACCTGACAACCCAATTAAGGTAAAGAGTACAGTCAGCCCTAAGACATCACGCTGTTGTTTCTGGCGCTGCATCGCGCCTTGGGCCTTAAATCGAATTGATTGCATAAAGACTTTCCTGCTTAAATCACTCGAACTGCGAGAGAGAGGATGCTGCCTGCGGCAGCGGACATGGCATCAAACACTTTCATGCCCCCACCTGCGGCCATGGCCAGAGCGAGGATGGGGGCTGCGATGCCTAAGGTCATGCTCACAAGCACGGGATCTTCTCCGGCCCCGTACATCGCAGCAGTGGCTACCCCGCTAACCACGTTGAGGCAGAGCTTGCACAACCCCACGGACCAGAAGGCGGTTAACCACAGGACGATCGGCTTGCCACCGGCGTGAGTAGGGAGCAGGGTAGCTCCCACAGCGATCGGTCCCAGCAGGGCGGTGATCAGCATAGACATCTCGATCAGGTACTGGAAGACGGCCTGTACCAGGAGTGAGACGGCTTCAATCACCATCAAAACGGGGGATAAGGTCAGCCTGGAGGTAGCATTAATGGCCTGCTGGACGGACTCTGCCGGATTGCTCCAGGCCGTATCAAACAGGGTGGTTGCCTGGTCGGCGAAGGCTCCAACGGGAAACTGCTGCCTGTACTCATCGATGATTTGTTGGGCCTGGGCTTTGGTATTGTCCAGACAGGACTGTAGGGCTTCGGTGCCGACTTCAGCATTACAGCGGGAGCGCAGTTCCTGTAATCGACTGCTCAGACCGGAATAGGAAGCAACTTCAGCAATCTTCTGGTCTACCTCCAGGGTCTGGTTCATCAGCTGGGTGGCCTGGGCGTTGAAGGAATTGATCAGCGATCGCATGCCGGTGGTGAGTCCGGCGATGTTCATATCGCCTGGACCCCGCAGTAGGAGCATGACGAGGATGACCCAGATGAACTCTGGTGCTGGTCGCATCCCTTCATCGTTCAAGAGGGCTCGTACCCAGGTGATGGCCCAGAACAGGAGGCAGAAGACGGCAATGGCAGAAGCAATGGCTAGGAGGACGGTATAGACGCTGGTTTGAGCCGTGTTCACGGTCTTTTCCCAGACACTGTCCCAGGCGGTCTGGATGAGTCGAGAGGCTGCCGCCCTTTGACTGCCAATAAACTGGCCTGTCGAATTGGTCCCCAGGGAAGCGGGGTCGATTAATTGGGCGGCCAGGAGCGATGGGTGAAACATGAGTACCTGCTGCTAGGGGTTGGGATCTGGATAGGTGCCGGGAGAGCGATAGCCGGTTTGCAGGACTCGGTTCAGACTTCCCACCTCGGCAGCTCTTTCGAGGATTTGCTGTTGCTTGGCTCCTGCCTGATAGCGCCGCAGCTCTTCAGTGACCTGGAATGTGGCTCCTTGTAACCGCAGGGACTCATCGTTCTGGATGACCTGGGTGGCATCTGCTGCGACCACGGTGGCAGAGGTTTCATGAATGGATTGGAGTTGATCTGAAACATTAGCCAACTGCCCGGATTGGGCTACCTGGTTGCTGATAGCCTGTAGCTGGATAGCCACGGCCTGCTGGTCCTGATTGGTTTGGGCGGCGAGGATCTTGGCGGTTTCCTTCAGCACATCCTGGGTGGAAGGTGCCTTACCGGCAGCAGCCAGAGCTGTGTTGGAGTCGTTCACGTAACCCAGAGTCTTGGAGGCATACCCGGATGCGGCAGTGAAGTTATTGTTCGCCACCTGAACGGCATTGAGGGAGCCTTGAGCTGCGTCGGTGACAGTCTGGTTTCGGCTCTGGGCCTGTAAGGAGAGATTAGCGATCGCATCACGGGCATTCTTGCCATCGGATTGGGCCTGCTGGCCCAAGACCCGCTCCCGGACGATTTCGGCACTGGCGATCCAGTTCTGGTTATCGATCCGAATGGGTTGGGGGATGGCGTCTCTGGTTGGGTTTTGGGTGTGGTTGATCGTTTGGGCCGTCTGCTGCCGGACCTGGGCCATATCAGGGAAGCCCAGGGGACCCATGGCGTTCTGGAAGATCTTCTGGGTATCGCGCAGGCTGAGGCTTCCCAGCCGGTTGAAGATGTCGGGTAGGCGATTCACCACGTTAGCGATGGCACTGACCTGGGACATCATCTGCTGGGCTTGCTGGTACATGGCCTGCGTCGCCTGCATCAGTCCTCCCAGATCCGCAGCCGTAGAGCTGACACCTCCCGTGACAGTAGGAGTCGTGCTCTGGGTTGGGTTGGGAACAAAGGGTTGAGTTGGAGTTTGAGCCAACGATCCAGGCGGAGTAGCCGCGATCGTGACCAAGGACATCGAACCTGCAAGAATCGCAGTAGAAACAACACGTTTCAAGTTCATGGATTCATTTCCTCAATTGATCAACAGGGGGTTAGGTGGGGCCAGAAACTGTCGGAACCTCAAGCTGCTTCTCTGCCGATGCTCTGAGGGATGCGACAGGCTGCTTGGGTAGTTGGATGGGACGGCTATCGCGCAGGGCACTCACCAACTCGCGAGAAAACTGGTGCAACCCCTGTAAAGGGTCAGGGGCCATTTGCATAAAGGTGGTGCGGGCTAGCTGTTCATGAGGATTGTTGGCAACGGCGGCCAGTTGCACGAAGGCCGGGTAGTAACGGCAATAGGTGCAGAGGCCCTGGTTGTCGAGCATCCACTGGGAGTAGACCTGGGCGGGATTGGGGAAGAAGCTTTCCGATGCATTGCGTCCAATCAACTCTGGGGCATAGCCGAAGATATGGATGAAGGATTTGACGGCAGCGGGTTGAATGCGTCCAATCAGCTTCACGTCCATGTTCTGGAGGATTTTAGGAGCAGAAGGCGATCGGGCGATCGTGTCGGGGTCTTGAGCTGAGAGGAAAACTCGTACCCCTGCTTTAGCCCCATTGGCAAACAGTCGGGCCACCAGGGCGGCAATCTCCTCAAACTCGAACAGAATCGGGGCCTCATCAATGAAGAAGATAGAAGCTGGTGAACTCAAAGCTCGATTCAGAGCGGCGGCATAGGCACTCAGGGCCAGTACGGCTGCGTCTTCTGCATCGCTCAAATTCCGCAATGCGAATACCAGCAGGTCTGCATCGGCCCGGAAGGTGCTGGGTCTGGAAATGGCCCGACCCACCCTGGACTCCAACCAGAACCGCAGCCGCAGCTTGATTTGCTGAAAGGCAATGTGAATATCGCCTGTAGTGACTTCCAGGTTGAGGTTATAGTCCCCGCGATCAAAAAAGGCCAAGAAATCAGCCAGGGTTGGGGTGTTCTCCCAATCTGGAGTGCCGATACCTGCTGCTTCGGCGGCATCGTAGCGGGTAATGATGTCAGGTTGACTCAAGAAGGAGAGCAGCACAATATTGACGATCGTGCGGACTGTTTGGCGCAGCATCCGTTCCTGAGCATTGGTGGCACCAGAACCACTGCCCAGGATCAACACCATCAGGGCGGATTCGATGAAGGCGATCCAGTCCTGGCGACGGGCTTCCAGACTCTCTGCGTCCAGGTTCAGGCCCCGAAAGTCAGGCCGCTGGAACAGGTTGTTGCTCTGGGTGGAGATATCGAAGTAGGCCCCCTGATCGCCCATGAAAGCGGTGTAGTCCGTAAAGGTAGAGCTGCCATCGGGTTTGGGGAAGTCCAGGGCCACAATCTTCATGCCCTGTGCTAAGGCATGGGTGAGTAGCCCGGAAACAAGAACAGACTTTCCGCCTCTGGTGGTGGCGAAGATGCCCAGGCGCTTGATCTGGCTGAAGAAATCCAGGTAGACGGGGACGCCCCCTTCTTCGGCAAGCAGCTCGAAGCCGGTGCGATCGACCGGACGAATCGAAACCAGGGGCATCAGTCCCGGTGCCTCCCCCGTCAGATAGACCTGACGGCGATTGAAGGGAGTCGCCAGCAGGTTTTCCCAGGCGATGGGCAGGGTTTGGAGCCAGATGCGCCAGGCGTATTCCTTTTCGTGGTCCACCCAGGCAGGACGACGGAAACAGTTCTGGATGTAGGTAGTGGCTTCCTCCAGTGCCGTTTGGGTTGGACGATGAACCAGCATCACCACCGCTACATGCAAAGGAATGGCCCCTTCATAGAGTTGCTCCTGAGCAGAAACGGCCTTGCGTTGGTTTAAGCCTGCTTTGACATCGATACTGCGGGTTTTGGTGGACTGATCCTGGGAGATGATCGCCTGCTTGGTCAACCGCATCATGTCCTGCTTGACCAGGTTCAAATTGGCCTGGGAGAGCTGACAGAAAATCTCTGTGTCATAGACCATCTCCCGTGACAGCACTTCCCAGAGGTAACGGAGCTGGGATTTCTTGCTGGCCCATCCTCCCGGCTTATCCATCAGCACCAGGGGAGCCACATAATTGCCTTTGACATGGACCCATTGCCGATCGGCCACGGGTAAGGACTCATGGCGTTCCAGCAGTATGGTGGTTAGATGAACCGTAGAATTGACCTGTTCCACCAGGCCCTGCTCGGTCATGACCACAAGTTGGGGGATAGGAGGGGCTGCTGTGGTGTTGAATTGCCGCCACAGATGCTGCCACAAGTCCTCTGCTGTCATAGGTGTGATCCTGAGGCCCATCCTGGTCTTGAGCATCTGCTCCCAAAGCAGGTAGCCATCACTGAAGGCTTTGGTAAAGGCGATCTCAAAGGATTGTTGTTCGACCAGTTCGGCGTCGCCCATGGCCTGATGCCACAGGCCATACAGTTTGCCCAGAATCTTCTCCAGGACATCAGTAGGTTTTCCATGGGTAGAGGATCCATCTAGGGTATAGGTGGCATAGAGCTTCAACGATTTAGGCTTACGGATGCCAGCCTGGGTCAGTTCCTGCACCCGTTGCTTTTCGCTGTAGATCAGGAACTTCAAGGGTTTGGAGGGGGCTTGGGCAAAGAGTTGGTCTAACTCTGCTTGTCGATCCGCATCAGAGGTGAAGGAACTCAGATGCACGGTCAATCGCTCGTTGGGGAGCAGGTCCTTCAGGCCGGACTCGATCGCCTCAAAGACAGGAGCAACCTGCTCACTAGTCAAACTGGCGTGGATACCGGCACAGTCCCAGCCAAAGACAAACTTTAAGGAGTCTCCTTCTGCCAGGACATAGGCTGCCACGGTTCTGCCGCGCAGTTCCATCTGCAGGATAAAGCTGAGCTTCAGCTCGTTCTCGATCGGGGTAATCCGTAGCCTGCCCCTGCCGGTGTCAACAGTCGTGGGCTTTAACTTGCTTTGTGCTTTCATGGCCTGCGTTTCCTTGATGGGTGTCGTCGCGATAGTTGGCGTTGCCGCAGGGATTGGTAGGTGATGTAGCCCCGGCCCCAGGTGGGCGGGCGCTGGAACTTGGATAGGAAGCGCCAGGGCTTGGAACCAGTTAGAATCCACCAGGTGACAATGCCCCAGGCAGCTATGATCAATGTCCAGCGGAGATCAAACTGTAGTAATCGCCCAACCGCGATCGACCCACCCAGGATGACCAGCCAGGGTCCGACCTGTTCTGCGGCTAAAGGGCCAAGCCTGGGCCTGGCCCCTAGAAGTTGATTGACCGTTCTGAATTCTTCTTTGCGATCGCTCATTTGAGGTTTGACCTTCCTACTTGGGCAGGATGAACCCAGCAGCAATGTCCGTGACTGTGGCGGCCACGAACACCATCAATGGGATCTGAGCCAGCTTGCCCCAATCCTCATCGCGACGCAGGGCCTGGATGACCTGCACGACCGAGAAGACCATGTAGAGAATGAACAGGAAGCGGATGATATTGATGATGAAGCTGAAGATTTTCTTCAGGGCTTCTGCGTTATCGACCCCTTGCAAGAGCTTGTTGCTCACGAAGTCTTCCGTGCCCTGAAAGAACTGAGCCTCGGCTGGATGAACCAGCACACCAAAGACCAAAGCACTGATGAGGCCCAGGAGCAGACCCAATGAAAACAGGGGTTGCAGCTTTGCGTGACGAGAGAGACGGACCAGGGCTGGATACACGATCGTGACCAGGTATTGGGGAATGGTGAGAGCCACCGTTGCGATCGTCAGCGCAGCATAAAACTCATTGCCATGAAACAGACTTGCGCTAGTTATTCCGATGCCAGCGATCAGAATTGGGCCAGCAATGACTGGTTTTTGTAGCTCCTGCAAAAGAGAAGACTGTTTTCGTTGATGCATAGTAAGCATGGAAAGGAATATCAAAAATCAGGCAGATAATAGCGTGATATTTGCTGGATGCAATATGCAGTTAATACGAGATTCTGTGAATCTAAGAATAGAATCTAGTCGGTATTCTTTACAGTTATTAGGCGGGTAATTAAGTAATTAAGTAATGCTAATCAAAGCTGTTTTGCTCGGAGCTATAAGGCTTTTATTTGCAAGTACTGATTGTAAATAAAGTGTTAACCAGTTAAGTAATTAAGTAGACTTTGCTTGAAAGCTTACCCTCAGGCGGAAAGGATAACGTAGTCAGAGCGACCAATGGGTAGAAGTTAATCCGCCATTTGGCGTACCCAGAATCACTGAGGAAAAACATTTCCTGGCCCGGACGGGCACATCAGGTAAATCCACTGATACCCAGCCTGTAAGCAAGTAGTTAAATCGTTAAGAGATAAAACCTTTATGACAGACAGGGTATAGGCAAGAAAGCGGATGATGAATCGTTCTAAAATACGCATTAAACCGAAGCTACATATCGTTGCTACTGACTTGGAATCGTCGCGCAAAAAAAGCCGCAGTAAAGATGTGGTCAGGATGAGCTTTGACGTGGCTGAAAATATCCACCGTGCCATTAGCAATCACGCCCATCGCCAGGGTCGCTCCAAAGTTGATGTGATTCGGCAGGCGGTGAAAGAGTATTTGAGCAGGCATCGAGAGCCGATGAGCTGAAAATAGCTCTATGGCTTTCGTTGTCTCAGGACAACTCTGGCTCCTCGATCGAAAACTGGGCTCGCAGTGCCGCGTTGATCCGCTGAGGTCGGCCTGTTTGAGTATTAATCGGGCACCATAGGGTTCGGGCCTGGGCCAATAATTGTTGATCCGTAGCCCGGAGTATTTCTGTATGTCGCTCAAAGGAGAGACCCGTTGCAGTCCCTACCCAGGTCTGAATCAGCACCTCTTCCCCAAGTTGGGCTGGCGACTTGTAGTCAATTTCGTGGCGCAATACAACCCAGACGATGGCTGCCTGGGTCTCTGCTGATGCCATGGCCCGCCAATGGGAACTGGCAGCTTCCTGGACCCAACGCAGGTACACGACGTTGTTGACATGGCCCAATTCGTCGATATCGGCAGCCTCAACGGGAATGACGAGTCGAAAGGGGGGGTGGGATGGAGGTGATGCCATGATATTGGAGAGAGTTCAGCAAATGCGATTTGTGCTGGGTAGGAGCATATCGATTATAGAACTGTCGCCAGGAATCAAATCTCCCTGAGAGCGTTCACCCCCTGTAGGGTACCACTCAAATTGTTGGATGATCTCCTGGCACTTAAGCAATATTTCGATTGTGCAGGGTCACTTGGGCCAGTAAATTTAGGGCAGTATTGCAGGTTGTTCCGTCATTCTATGCAGACGCATCTAATCCAGCGCGTTATTTGCCATGGGATGGTGTTGAGAAATTTCTAAATCATCTAATCTTTCACAGGCAGAGGACAGCACAGCCCCTAAAGCTCTCCTCCATTGCTGCTTATCCGGCCTCTAGATTTGCGCTGAGGCTTCGGTATTTTTTTTGGAGTTTAACCCATGCAACCTGCTCAATTAATTACCAATCTTGGTAATGCACTATTCATGTTCTTGCTGCTGATTTGCCCTTCAGGTTTACCCACCATCGCGCAAGAAATAGGACAAAGACTTCCTGCATCTCCTGAGCAGCAGTCTGACCCAAATCGCAACCAATTTAACCAACCTACTGAAGTTGCACCCCTTCCATCTACCCCTCCTGTCCTGCCACAGCAACCGGCCCCTGTCTCCCCAGAATTGCCTGTTAGCCCTGAACAGCACATCTTGATCCACAAAATTCAGGTGATTGGCAATACCATCATTCCTGAACAGGAGCTTCAGGCCCTTACCCAATCCCTGGAAGGGAAGGAAACAACCATTGCCGAGTTGGTAAAGCTGGCCGATCGCATCACCCAGCTTTATCTACAGCGAGGGTACATCACCTCCCGTGCTGTTATCCCCAACCAGTCTCTGGTGGATGGAAAGGTGCAGATCCAGGTGGTGGAAGGCACTCTGGAGAGCGTTGAGATTGAAGGCACCCAGCAGGTCAGTCAGGACTATATTCGCGATCGCATTGCCCTGGCTCAACTCAAGCCCCTGAACCAGTTTGCTCTGGAAGATCAGTTGCGACTGTTGCAGGCGGACCCATTATTCAAGTCCGTTACCGCATCTCTACGTCCCGGTTCCAGGCCAGGGCAGGCAGTGCTGACCGTGCAGGTGGAAGAGGCAAATCCCCTGGTGATCGGGACCAACATCGACAACTATTCCCCACCGGCTGTCGGAGGAGAACGGGCGGGAGGCAGCCTCACCAATCGCAACCTGAGTGGGACTGGAGATCAGCTCTCGATCGCTGCCACGAGCACCTTGACGGGGGGTGCCCAGCAGTACGACCTGAGCTACCGGATTCCCCTCA